>JAGAXP010000156.1 GCA_017940955.1 Oribacterium sp. | reverse complement strand
TATTTGTAAACAAAATAGGTATATTAATTAGTTATAAAATATACCTATGCAGGCAAAAAAATGAGAACCTCAAGTAATACCAAGAGATTCTCACGTTTTTTGATGAATTTATTCAGTTTTTAATCGACTGTGAATAGTAACAACTGTTACTTTGAATCAGCAGGTACACATAAGCCGGTATCGGGGAATATCCATTTTCAAACGGGATACCTCAAAAAGTTTTAGAAACAGGAAGACAGCCCCGAGGGGCTGTCTTCTTGAAAAGAAAGGAAAAAAAGAAATAGAACTAAAATAGGTTTCCCTACTGTTCTGATTTGTTAAAAAAGTCAACTTTTGTGACTAATGCCATTGTAATCTTAAGAATGGCGGCGTGTCAATAGATTGGGAGAAAATAATTAAAAATTAATAATTATTTGTAAAATATGCCCGATATTTAATTTGGACTAGATTGGACCCCGGCACTACGATTTTCGGGGAGCCACAACTAAGCCTGCGCCTTTTAATAAAAGCATTTTCACTGTGACTGTATCCTCTCATTAAGATCAGACAGATATTCCCATCGGTCCATCTTTTCTGCCAGAAGGTTTTCAAGCCTTTCTTTTTCCTGAGTCAGTTCATTTAACTTGATGAAATCCTTGGCATATTTAAGGATTTCTTCGTCCAGTTCCGCAACCTTTTCTTCGGCGGCTTCGATGTCGGCTTCAATGGTCTCCCATTCTCTTTGTTCTTTATATGTCATCTTAAGCTTTCGCTCGCCGACAAAACGCTTCTGTTTACCATTGCCCTTAGCTGTATCGTGATTATCTGATTCATCACCGGAATTTTTTACGGATTTACCGACACCTGAAATAGAACCGGCGCTTGCAAATACGCTTTCAGCATCGGGATTTCTCCTGAGGTACTCTACCTGATAATCGGTATAGCCACCTTCGTATTGAGATATATGACCGTTTCCTTCAAAGGAGAATATCCGGTTCACAACACGGTCAAGGAAAAATCTGTCATGTGATACTGTGATGACTATTCCGTCAAAGTGGTCGAGATAGTCTTCCAGGATGGTCATGGTGCGGATGTCAAGGTCATTGGTAGGCTCGTCCAGGATCAGGACATTCGGTGCAGACATTAAAACCCTCAGAAGATAAAGGCGGCGTTTCTCTCCACCGCTCAGCTTTTCAACCTTCATGTACTGCTGTGAAGGCGGGAAAAGGAACTTGTCCAGCATGTTGCCGGCGCTGACGAGACCATCGGTGGTATGAACGTACTCCGCGATGGAGGTCATGGCATCGATAACCCGCTGAGTGCCATCGAGCTCCTCATTTTCCTGGGAAAAATATCCTATCCTTACAGTCTGACCGATGCGGATCTCTCCTGAATCGGGAGTCTCCCAGCCGGTGATCATTTTTATAAGTGTTGATTTTCCGGCACCGTTTGGACCGATTATGCCGATTCGGTCATTACGAAGGAAGTTGTAGGTGAAATGATCGATTAAGGTTTCACCGTCAAAGCCTTTTGTTACATCATTTATTTCGATGGTTGATTTACCGAGACGGGTCTTAATGGAGCTTAGCTTGATCTCTTCCTCTTCCGTTGGACCATGCATCTGGGACAGCTTTTCGTAACGCTGCAGACGACCTTTTTGCTTCGTGGTTCTCGCCTTAGCGCCGCGCATTACCCACTTAAGCTCATTTCGGAGGATGTTCTGGCGGGTACGTTCCTGAGCACGGGCGATATCCATTCGCTCTGCCTTTAGCTCCAGATAGCCCTGATAATTGGCCTTGTAGCTGTATAGCTTTCCCTGATCAAGCTCTACTATACGGTCGCATATCTCATCAAGGAAATATCTGTCGTGGGTTACCATAAGAAGGGAACCACGGAAGCTTTTGAGATATCCTTCCAGCCATTCGGACATGGCTCCGTCAAGGTGGTTTGTGGGCTCGTCAAGTATCAGAAGGTCTGCCGTTGATAAAAGAGTGCTTGCCAGGGCAACACGCTTTTTCTGACCTCCCGAGAGGGTACCTATCTTCTTGTCATAATCATTTTCACCGAGCTTTGACAGGAACTTTTTCGCTTCCGTTTCCAGATTCCAGACATGCTCCTTGCCCTCATTGTCATGGAGGATGGCTTCAAGTATGGTGTCCTCCGGATCGAATTCCGGAGTTTGAGGAAGGTAGCGGATAGAGAGGTTTCTCCGCTTTGCTATATTACCCTCGTCAGGCTCCTCTATTCCCGCAGCAATCTTCAAAAGCGTTGATTTTCCGGTTCCGTTAATGCCTATGAGGGCCACCTTTTCACCCTCCAGCATGGAAAAGTCGGTATCCTCAAAGATCTTTCTTTCTGTATATACTTTGGATAAATGTTCTATAGTGATGATGTTGTTTTGTGCCATGTTTTATTTAAGACTCCAATAAAAAATTCCGTCCTTCAGCTCTCTTTCTATAAAGCCGATTCCGTATAGATATTCCAGCAGACTGTAGGTTTTGGTCACAGTCATTTTATATAGGAAGAACTCGTCATCGTTCTCGGGAGGACGGGTGAATTTGTATATCTTCTCCGAGATTTCATGGGTGGTTAGACTGTGATTTTTTGCTGTGGGAACAGATTCGTCCCGGCGATGATTCATTGCATCATTTGAGGAACCCGTTTCTGTTTGGCTGATGCTTTTCAAAAGGTCTCTCACATCGGTTGTCTTGCTGAGATAGCTGAATACAGTCTTATCCACGTCTCCGCTTATATCCTCGATTATCTCGCCGTGGGAAGGAATGATGGTCCAGTCGTGACATTCTTCTTTTATATGCTTTAAGGAATCAAAGAATCCCTGCAAAAGGTGTTCGTCGGGATAGGTGGTGGCAACGATGGGGGAAACTTTATGAATCAGCTGATCCGCTGTGAAGAACAGTTTATGCTTATAGTCCTTAAGGCCCATCTGTCCGTAGGTGTGACCCTTCAGCGGGAAGGCTTCGAACTCGTAGTCTCCGTACCGGAACACATCTCCCGGTTCCACATCATTGTAGGGAAAACCCCAGATTGCAAGAACCCACTGGCCGTGCTTCTGTACCCGGTCGGAAACATTGCTGAAAGCTTGCCATACTTCCGGAGTCTTGTCAGGGGTGATGCCGCAGGAATATAAAACTTTTTTCTGAGCCTCCACTGACTCATCACTTACTTTGTAGGCGAGACAGTCATAAGGATGGCGCTCTTCCATCCGGTTCATAAAGAGGCGCGCTCCATTCCTGGCGAACCTGCCTGCCAGACCGCAATGGTCATGGTGCCTGTGGGTGAGAAAGACATCTAGCTTTTCAGGGGAAATATCAAGCTCCAAAAGTGCATAGGTAAGCTTTTCCATGCAGGCATCATTGTTAAATCCGGTATCGATCATGATACTTCTTCCGTCATGCACGGATTCCTTCCCTTTTATGATGAAGATCTGTATTTCGCTGACGCCCTGCTCAATGGTTCTGTCTGTCAGGGTGACTCTGTAAATTCCCGGTAATATTTCTTTTGAAAATTCAAGTTGTTCCATGGTTATCACCTGATTTTATCATGCTTTCAAAGGATTATAGCAGACATTTGACGTACAGAAAATGAATGTTTTTAATTTGAAATGTATAGATGAAGCTGTATTTACTGACTGTGTAGAAAGAAAAGAACAGGATGTGAACCAAGATTGGTCACATCCTGTTTTGATCAGGTATTTCAACAATCTGTTTTAAAGCCTGCTGAAAAAATTTTCACTGAACTTTGGTATATGTATTTAATCCATTAAGTTTTTAATCAAATTTGATTTGCTTTATGTTTAAAAGCACTACCGCTGCCAATGTAAGCATAATTATTTTTGTCAAAAAGAACCTTTTTGTTTATAAATATTTTAGAAATTTCTTACAAAAAGAAAATGTTTTTTTGTTGACAAAAAGTTTGAAAAAAAGTACAATTCAATCAAGTTAAAGAGATGTGGCGAGTGCTTCACATATCTGAAACGATTCGTGATGAGAAAAGAACCTTAGATGAGATGGCGTGTGCTTCATCGATTCAGGGTTCTTTTTTCGTGTATAAAATTTTTTACGGCAGGCAATTGCAAACAATTAGATTGCACAAAATATTAATATGTGGTAAATTAATCTCATAAATATTATGAGTATTTCAATTATTGGAAAGGCAATTGGAGGAAATTTTATGAGATTTTTGGATTTGGCAAAGACACGAAGAAGTGTAAGAACTTTTGATGGAAAAGGCCTTGATGAAGCTGTTCTCAATGAGTTGAAGGAATATGCAGAAGATATCAAAAATCCTTTTGGGGTTGATATCAGCTTCAGATTCCTTGAAGCCGGGGAACATAAGCTGTCAAGTCCTGTTCTTGCCGGTGAAAAGTATTATGTAAGTGCAGTTGCCAGAAAGGAACCTCATGTAGAGGAGGCATATGGGTATAGCTTTGAAACATTGCTCATGAGGGCACATGAAATGGGACTAGGAACAGTATGGATCGGAGGAACCATGCCGAGAGATAAATTTGAAGCAGCTTCTCAGCTTAGAGATGGTGAGATCATGCCGTGTATGAGTCCGCTTGGAGTACCGGCTAAAAAGATGTCTATAAAGGAGTCGCTCATGAGAAAAGGAGTTCAGGCAGATAGACGTCTTAGGTTTGAAGATATGTTTTTTGAAGGTGATTTCGCATCTCCTTTCACAGAGGAACGTGCAGCAGCATTTTCTGTCAGAGATGCTCTCCTTTCAGTTCAGTGTGCCCCGTCTGCTGTCAACAAGCAGCCATGGAGAGTTGTCATAAACGTAAATAAGGCTTACTTCTATGAGAAACATGACAAAGGTTTTTCTGCAGCGCAATATGATCTTCAGAGGATAGATGTTGGTATCGCCATGTATCACTTTGAGGCTCAGCTTAAGTCAGAAGGAAAAACACCTGTTGTATCCTTTGAAGCACCGGCTTTTGATGTGCCTGATAAAATGGACTATGTTGCGACATATACATTCTGATTAAAAGGAATAGTTTGCTGAAACTTGATAAACGAACATTGGGGAAACATTGTTTCCCCAAATTAGTAATATCCTTATTCACTTACAAGGTTCTCAAGATTAATTGATATATTAAGAAACTAACTTCGTGACATACTTTTCGAGTCTGATGTCCGGACAATAAGACATCTTTGCTTTTCTGAGACCAAGTATGCCCATATCTTCTTCTCTGTTGATCCATTGGGCATTGTGAGTGTTATAAAGATAGTCTGAAAAATACTTGTTGATTGCGGAAAATGCTCCTGATTTTGCGTAATCGCCATAGCTCTTCTCAAAGTGAATATCAAAATTACCGTCTGATATCTGAGAAGCAATGGTCATAGCAGCGGGCTTCCCATTACAGTAGATCACAGCACCCAAAAGTGATAGTTTTGACCAGTTATGGATGGCTTCATAAATCTCGTCTTTTTCTATAAGAACTGATTCATCAGGATCTTCCTGTTGGGAGAGCCATTCATCTTCAACATGCAGCATATCCTGAAGTATAGATGTGTCATCCTGATCAGCAAACCTGATCTGCCAGTCAGGATATAGTCTTGCAAATCGATTCACCCTGTTTCTCTTTTTGATATTTTCGCTGCCTTCAAGCTTTGCGAGATGCTCTGTGGAATAAATATAGTCCCAATTATCTTCATGAGTTTCAAATGCAGATGCAAGATTGTTCTCTGAACAGTACTGCTTCATGTCCTTGTTGACGAAAATCAATTCAAGAGGCAGACCTCTTTCCTTTCTGTCATCTACAAGAGCCTGCATGGCAGCAGAAATATCACCGTTCCCGATAGGAACGGTCACTCCGTTTCTGCCAGGTATCTCTCTGTTACGATACCAACGATACAGAAAACCGTCTTTTATGGCCACCTTTGTGTCATATTTATGTCTCAAAAGAAAGATATTGGCCACACTGAGATCGCTTGCCATCTCGCCTGAAGATGTGATGATTTCTTTCATTTTATCTAAAATTTCAGTTGAAGGTGTTACCCAATTAAGCATGTAGTTCTTGCCTCCTATCGATATAATACTATGAATTTCAAATGTATGTATATGATTTAATGTCATGTTATATCAGGTTGAGTTATCATATCATCACGTATCATTCCCCAGATATTGTAATCGCAGTACATATTGACCATCTTTCCGTGCCTTACAGTTCCTTCAAGGGTGAATCCGCATTTTTCAAGAGCTCTGTTGGAGGCCACGTTTTCGACAGCAGCCTTTGCTTCAATCCTATCCATAGTCGTATCTGTGAAAATGTGATCAATTACTCTTCGTATAGATTCTGTAGCAATTCCGGAATTCCAAAATGCAGGATCTATCCTATATCCTAACATTCCGAATCTGTCGTCTTCGATATCATATACCTCAATCTGACCGATAACTTTATGTGTATCTTTTAGTTCTATCCACCAGATCAGGTCACTGTCGGAATTATGGGATGTTCCGGCATGCTGCCCCGTAAACATAAGTTCCGGCGCCAGTTCCTCTTTAGTCGCCTGTCGTCCCCAGTAAGTATAGATTTCGTCTTTGGAAATCCATGTCTTTAGATCCTTAGCATCATCAGGCACCAGCTCGCGAAGTATAAGCCTTGGTGTCTCCAATACAGGTATATGATTAACTGTATTCTTTTTTTCAAAACTATTCGACATGTTAAAAACCCCCTTACCTCCATCTAATATATTGCGTACAATGATATTGTACCATATTTTATTGCGAATGCAACATTCTGATTCATTTTTGTAAAAAGGGCATAGTAAAAGAAAGCTGCCACTCTATCAAGATTTGGTAATCTTGTGAGCAGCAGGTTTCCGGCTATACAATACAAAAACCAGGATGTGAACTGAGAAATGTCCACATCCTGGTTTTTTCTGTACACGATTAGAGTCACCGGGTGCGGTTCTCGCCGGCGAGAACCGCACCCGGTGGCTCTGCGATTGGAATCGGTGATCATTTCCTCAGGTACTCTGATGATACCGGGAACTCGAAATAGGTATCGGGATATGGCTCATCCTTCAGGGTAAAGTGCCACCACTCAAAGGGGAAAGTATTAAATCCGTTTCTGACCATGACATCCTGAAGGAGCATTCTGTTTTCAAACTGCTCTTCTGTTATTCCTTTGAAATCCGGGTGTGACAACTCTCCGAAGAAGTCGAAAGGTCCGCCCATATCAACTTCCTTTCCGGTTTTCATATCAAGAAGGGTAATGTCTACGGTGCTGCCCCTGCTGTGGCTTGACTGCTTTGCTATGTAACCCGTGGAGAAAAGCTCCTGCTTTTCCAGATCAGGATAAAAGTATGGCTTCATGCGGATATCTGTATCTTCTATTCCCCACAAAATAAAATGCTTAACTGCTGTTGTCGGACGGTAGGCATCAAAGACTTTGATGCGGTAGCCCTTGACCATTAGTTCATCAGCGGCACTCTTCATTGCCCGTGCAGCCTCTTTTGTGACAATGGCACAGGGCTCCTCATAACCGTTTATGCGGTCTCCTACAAAATTGTAAGTTGAAAAATATCTTATCTCCTGGATGATGCCCGGGACAAAATCTGAAAGAAGCACAAAATCGTTTGGGTCGTTTAGTTCATTTAAGTGGCTGGTTTTCATAGTTATTTGTGTCTCCATGGAGTGATGATGTATAGACTTTTATAATATATCTCAAATGCAGTATCAAAGTCTACGGACAAGTTAGATTTTCAAAAATATGTGACCTGCCTGGATCAGATTCTGTCTATAATAGTAGCAACGATAAATAACAGCTTCATTTTCTGCAGTGACGCGCTTGAAAATGACATGCTGCGTCAGCCGCTATATGACCGGCTGATGGATCAAAAACAGGAAAAGCCGGTTCACTAAATGAACCGGCTTTTTGAAATCCGAAATATCATCGATCATATTGATCATTTAAGAAAAAACTGATCGAAACCTGTAGTTCTGAAAATTTCCTGAACAGAAGCGTTGGCACCTGTCAGTACAAATTTATCCTTATCCTTCAAGGACTTGTAAATGATAAGGAGCACACGAAGCCCTGCTGAGGAAACATACGCCATCCTGCTGACATCGACGTGAATATCGGTTATATCTCCGCCTGCTTCCTGGAATTTTTTCAAAAGTTCCGGGGCTGTCAGGGTGTCCATGCGACCCTGAATGCTTATATCGAGTAATCCCTCATTAAGAGAGCATTCTGCCTCAAAAGGAAGATCCGGATCCAAAGGTGTCTCCGAGGAAGCACCTTTACCGGCAACAGATTCTGATTCCCTGAAATCCGGGTCAACAGTGATTTTCCAGATGTTTACATGCCTGATGTTTTCCTTCAGCTTTTCGATTTCCTCATCAGTCATGGCATCGAAAAGCCGGAGCTTTAAGTCATCTCTGTAATAAGGCACCTTTTCTACCAGAAGACCTCTTGATTTGTACAAGGCTTCTATCTTTTTATAATCCGGAGTAAGTTTTCCGGAGGATTCCTTTACTACACCTGAATTGTTTTTATGAAGGTCGGTGTCTGCCTGCCCGCCAAAGCCTTTTCTTGCAGCAAGCAGAAGCTCCATGGCCTTATCACCCGCAACAGCTTTGTATACAGCCATATAATACTCCAGCGTTTCGACGTCAGCATTGAGCCAGCAACCGCCTTTTTCGGAGAGGATGCGTCTGATGTTTACTCCGAGCTGATGAGTCTCATCCGCTGTAAGATAGACCGTAAGTCCTTCAGTGGCGATGCAGACAGGTCCATCTGCCATATCTGCTGCAGCCTTCATGCTTTCGTAATTTGTGACGTCAACAACCTGAAATTTGATCTTTTTCTTCTGTTCGTCATCTGTCATTGAATCAATGATGGGCGAAAAATCATTTATAACAGCGGGAAGGTCACAACCTATGTACTGCATGCCCTTCTCCGTAAACTCAAATACCTTTGGTGTATAACCGCATGGAAGATCCATGAGAGTTTTATATCCGCTTTCCTCTATCGTTCTGTTGAGAGCGACATAACGAAGTTCCCTGACGATATCGGAAGGTCTGTTTATCATGTCAGAACTATCCACGCCGTGAAAAATCTTCTCTTTTTCCACACCCATTTTTTCAAGTATTTCCAATGCTTTATCATAGTGAGCATTAGCCAGCATGATGAGAGTCGTGATGGCTGTGTTGGAGGTTGGATTAACCTTGATATTCAGTTCCTTGTTTTCGTTCATTGCGCAAAATCTCCTATAGGTTTTTCTTTGTTGTTTATGCCGGAATAATTCATGTACATAACTACCTTATATTTCGACATTGAGGGATTGAAAAATAAAAGATATTTTGCCGGTTTTTTCATAAAGAATCTACGATATTTATGTAGATATTTTGTGATGAAAATTCAACTTTATTAAAAAACTAATTATATAATCACTTCATAGCAGTCATGGAGTGGATTAGCTATCAGTTCAAAGCGTAGACGATTGTAACATTTGCCTCGACATCTGATTCTCCCGGCATGATGACTGCGTCAGCCTCCTCAACTGAGTTTGAATAAACAGATTTTGAGTCACGATACTGAAGGTAACTGTCCTGATAGCCTTCGGTTATTGATATGATTCTGCCCAGGGATTTTCCTGAAGCAGCGGCGATGATTTCAGCCTTTTCCCCGGCTTCTTTTATTGCTTCTGTCAATGCTTCGCCATAGACATCGTCATATGCAGAGTAGGAATAGCTTATGCCATTCATGTTGTTAACACCTGCGTCAACACACTGGCTGATGATGTTTCCGGCATCAGAAACCTTAATGTCGCTAACCGTGAGTGTTGTGGATACATTGTATCCTGTGATGCGGCTGTCGCCATAATCATCATAATCATACTGAGGATAGATGTCATAATAGGTTGTCTTGATGCTCTTTTCATCGATGCCAAGTTCCTTCAGTTTATCAACGACCTTTTGTGCTTCACTGCTGTTCCTTGACTGGGCTATTTTCACATCTGCATCTTCAGTATCTATACCGAAGGAGATTTCTGCCATATCAGGAATTACGGTCACCTTGCCCACAGATGATACAGTTACGGTAGCTTCGTTTTCGGTTGTTGATAATGAAGCCTTGCTGTTGTTTTCTTCTGCGACTGAAACATTTGCAGTATCACTTGAAGGCACTGCGGCAACAGGCACTGAAGTCTCTCCGCAGCCTGTAAGAAATGCTGAAGTAAGTGTTAATGCTGCTAGTCCTGCGTAAAATGTTGTTCTGAATTTTCTCATAATTGTTTTCTCCTTTTTTGAAAAACTGATTTATTTATCGGTCTCTATACATATACACAGATTATCATCTGAGAAGGTCACAATTATTTTCAAAATATTTTTCACTATAGTGTTTATTTTGTAACTTGGGGGTGCGGACATTAAGTTGGACCGTCTCACCCCTTTGTGCAAAAAGGGCTAGAAAAAAACAACTATAGCTTAGTAAGAAACATGATTCCTGCCCGACTAAAATACCGCCCAGGCTTATATAGAGCCTGGGCGGTATGTGATATAAGTTAACTGATATAAAGCTGTATCAGATTGTGCTCCAGCCACCGTCAACTAAAAGAAGCTGGCCTGTAGTATAGGTGCTTGCATCTGAAGAGAAGTAGATAATGGCTCCGTCAAGCTCACCCTGTCTGCCGGCACGTCCCATAGGGCAATATGCTTTGGCTATAGCATCAAAGGAACCTGACTCATTAAGTACAGAACTTGTCATCTCTGACTCAAAATATGCAGGTCCGATAGCATTGACTGTGATACCCTTGGAAGCCCACTCTGCGGCAAGAGCTTTTGTAAGCATCTTTACACCACCCTTGGCTGTAGCGTATGCAGCAACAGGCCATGTTGAAGGGTGCATAACTACTTCTGAATGAACGGAACCTACATTTACGATCTTTCCATATCCGTTCTTAAGCATCTCCTTGCCAACTTCACGAGCCACAAAATAAACTGCATTAAGGTTAGTATTGATGACCTTGTTCCATGTTGCATCATCCATATCCTCTGCCGGTGCTGTATCACCAACTCCTGCATTGTTGATGAGAATGTCTATCTTACCATAAGTGGCAACAACATCCTTAACAAGTTCACGTACATCATCATTGTTAGTAACGTCACACTTATGAGCATAGCATTTTACGCCCAAAGCCTCTATTTCCTTCTTTGTATTTTCCAGTTTTTCTAACCTTCTGGCACAAATTGCTATGTCTGCTCCCTGTCTTGCAAGTGCCTTGGCAAACTGTACTCCGAGTCCGGATGATGCTCCGGTCACCAATGCCACTTTACCGGTCAAATCAAATAATCCACTCATAATATATGCCTCCTGTTTTGTGCAATTTTCTTATGTCCAATAGTCTACAGGTATGTTAATTTTTAGTCAATATATTATAGTGAATAGGTAAAAAAACCGTAAAATAATGAAATGTGCATAAATATCTGGACTTTTCACGATTCTCAGCTTTTCTCATCTCCTGATACAACAAAAAAGGACTTCCGAAAACTCGGAAATCCTTAATTTACTGCCCTTTTTATAGAGCAGGGGTTGAGGGATTCGAACCCCCATGAGCGGTTTTGGAGACCGATATCTTACCATTGGATTTCCTGAGTTTTTCGGCATTGGAGACCTCATTGGAGAATACAACCACCATTTTTTGTGAGCCATATTTTTGTTGAACCCGGTGAAGGCTGTCCTTTGGATATATGAACATGAATAGGCTCATTGTTCTCATTGGCCCAGAAATATACTTTGTAGCTTCCGATGTTGAATAGACTAGGCAATGTTTATGCCTCCTTCTGCTGCATATCTGAATAACAAATGGGCATTTGCTTCTAAGAATTTCGTGAAGAAAGCTATATCTTCTTCTGAAAAACCTTCATTTTCAGTCCATTTGTACTCAGGTAGCTCGCATCTTGCATCTAAAAAACCATCCGGTACAGGCTTTTCGAAATGAACTATAATTTTTTGTTTATCTCCGTCATTTATAATGTGTGAATGAACTATTTCAGTTCCATCTCCTAACGTTATGTATGGGTACATCATGGAAATATTGTCCTCTCTTAACTGAATATCATAGTGTATAGCTTCATACTCTGTCCATGCATCAGACTGCCATAACAGATTCCTCATTATTAATCCTCGATGATGTTGTGTTGGAATACCTTGCCTTTTTCAATGTCTTCGATTCGACGTTTCAACTCTGCCGCTTCATCTAAGGTAAAGCCGTTGGAATCTCTTAATGAAAATGTCATGCTCTGAGAACGTACTGCTTGTCGTATCAACGCAAGTGTAGCAGCGGACATAGAAAGTCCTAAAGCTTCACAAAGTGCGCTATATCCCTCTCTTGTTTTTTTATCAATTTTAAATGTGAAATTTGTCATTTCTTCTGTGGTTGAGATCATTTCTATACGCTTCCTTTTGATTAATATTATCTCACAGTGAGTAAAGATGTTCAAGTGCTTTTGAGGTGCTATGGCACGTGGAACAGCATGATCTACTTGCTGGCTATATTCATCTGTTTCCGACAAAACTTATTTAATATTATTCTGATCCTTCATCTAATATTTGCAAATAATGGGTAAAGTAAAGGATGCGGTACATAAAACCGCATCCTTTTGTGAAGAATAATTTATTCACTTTTCACGTTTCAGTCTTCAGCTTTTTGAAGTTCGTACTCGTTTTCGAAATACTCATCCAGACACTGAAGGTTCATGACTCCATCCACTATGGATACCTTGAAGGTTGAGTCCCTGAGGTTACTCTTCTCGAAATCCACCTTGAGAGTATCTTCTTCTAGCTCGTAGTCGAAGCTGTAGCTGTGCTCCGGAAGTACCAGAGCCCCTGATCCGCTCTTTGTGAAGCGGTAGGAAGTGATGTCATCGATGCTCCAGAGCCCTTCCATGTCCTCCATGGTA
>JAGAXP010000155.1 GCA_017940955.1 Oribacterium sp. | reverse complement strand
CAGGCTACGATTTCGCTATCCCTTCTTCTCGCCTACACCTCGCGATGTAAACCTTGGGAGTCGCTCTGGGGTTCGTCGGCAACTACGCCCTTTGTGGATTTTCACCACAGATTGACGGCATGCCCGTCATACACAAAAAAGCCGTACTTTATAAGTACGGCAGATGACATGTTTACTTATGTTGTGGCGATAAACTGATTCTTCTGAGCTATATTAAGACGTCTTGAGAAGTTCTGTCTTACAAGCCCGTATCTTAAATTTTGATAGTAAAATTTATCACGTTGTTCTTCTGGCAGAGAATAATGAAGAAAATCTAACGGGAACTGGAAAAGATCCCTGCAGGCTGAAGTTAATTTATATTCGTTTATAAGCTTTTTGCAGTCGCCTTTTGAAAAGAAATTATACATTTCCCTTATAGAGCTAAAAGGGCGTGCGAGTTGGAGCATCCTTGCAAAACATATGCAGGCTCTTTCTAGACCTTCATTGTTTTCTGTCGCAAAGAAACCTTTCTGGAATCTTGGAATCTCTCCGGATATAACTTTGTCGTAATAGTTTTCAACCGCTGCTCTTGCATCGTATGGAAACTCGTCGGAATACATAAGATGAACAAGGTAATGAAGATTGTTCATTGGAGTTAATTCTGCAGGGAATTTTATTCTCTGTGAAACAAGACCGTTCAGATGGAGATGCTTAAGGATATCCTCGGAAATATTTGCAGCTGTCTGTTCGGGAGTCCAGCCCATGTAACATTCGAAGGCATACTTAATGACTTCTATAGCTCTCTGCTGATCAGTGGATGTGTACTCCTTTCGACCATTGTATGATGATAAGAACAGCTCCTTTCCAAGTGACGGCTTTTGACCAAACATTACCTGATCGTAAAGGTAATAAAGATCGGCATTTTCATCCTCAAAATATTTCATTTTTCCCTCTTCTCTTTCTAACGATACATATCGTTCAAAAATTGTGGACCATATTTTCTGCATTAAGTATCATAATGATGTCTTATAATCTGAGTATGCAATAACACTACCGATACATTCGGAGTGCTTGCTTGTTAATAGGCAGATGTAGTTGATAATAATCTAATTTATTTCCTTAATGCAAAAGAGTATACGTATGGCCAATTGTTAGTTTACCTTTTAATTATGGGAAGATTTTTTTCCACTTTTGTATTTTTCGTGCCTATACTTTTTTATGGCTTGGTTAAATTTATTTTATTTATCATTTTGGATTTATATAAAAACAGTCATTCTAAACACCCTGACCTTAATATGAACACAAAAAAATACCCCTGAATTATCTCAGAGGCATTTTGATACTTACCTTATTTCGATTTCACAGAACCTTATGCGTCTTCAATCGCTCCGACCGGGCAACCTTCCTTGGCTTCTAAAGCACTGTCGAGAGCTCCCTCCGGAACATCTGCTTCAATAGCAACTGCAACTCCAGCATCACTCATGGAGAACACTTCCGGACATGTTCCGGCGCAAAGTCCACAGCCAATGCAATTTTCATTCACGTAATATTTCATAACAATAATCCTCACTTTCTTCTTTTTGTATCATTCGAGCGTTAACAACAATGCCATCTTAAAACGCTTAGCAGCTTTAACAGAATGTAATCCCTCTTTTGCAAAATGGAAATTCTCCCCGGCCTTGATAGGATGTTCCTTTCCCTCATATCCAATAACACCTTCACCGTCCAGTGCAAAGATCAGTGCTTCTCCGGGTGCAGCATGTTCGCTGAGTCCGGTTCCTTCATCAAAGGCCATAACGACAAACTTCATCTTGTCATTATGGACGATGTCCATGTTGACAATCTTGCCATCAACATAGGGAACAAGTTCCGAAAGTTTGAATACTTCACCTGCTTTGATCGCTTCATTCATAGAATCATTCCTCCTTATTGATATCTCTGTATATACAGCGCCCTCCGATGTTCTCATGCCTATTGGCGTATCCATCGGTGTAAGAACAGCATCACCCTCAGTAAGCCGCCAATGGTAATCGTCTGTTCCATACACTTCCATACTTCCGTCAGCAACGATAATGAGCTTATGATACGGATATATCTCCGCACTGATATCTGTGTTTTTCGCCAATGAGAAATAGCTGATGTAGTTCCCGCCATTGTAAACTTCCTTGGAAATGGTGCATCCTGTTACCGGCTGATTATCTTTTGCTATGGAGAAAACCTCTCCTACCTTTTCTTTCATGACAGTCACACTTTCACATCCGGATTCTTCTCGCCATATTTCTCCTTTAGCATTTCACATATTTCCTTACGATCCTTACCCTGCTTTTCCATATTTTTGATTGTCTTATAGGCTGCAAATAACGTGGATGGTCCAATCTCAGAACTGAAGTAACCGATACCCTGATTCCACGCCAAAAGCTCAAACACATCATCAAATGCAGCGCTGTTGAGACCATGAATATAGGCTTTTACCAGTTCTCTTGTTGCCTGACGCATACGGCCTGCACCGACAGCATTGGTAAGCGAAAGAAGGAGGCGCATCTCATACGGAAGATGTCGTTTTTCATCGTTCCATGTAAGATCCCAAAAGTTCACGGCGATGTTGCCAAGCTTTTCATCAATAAGCGGCATATTGGTAAGAGCTGCCGGACGCATCGGTATGTCCTTTTCTTCCTGTTTCTCTTCCAAGCGGTAGAAATACGCGTGGAATTCAGCATCATCCTTCTTTTCTGTGTAGTGCTCGTATCCGAGACCTTCCATCACTTCATAAAGAGGTATGGGATCAAAGGACTGGACGATTTCAAGGCCGTTTCCGGCAGGCATCTCCATCGCCTGACGTTTGATGCCCTGAAAGAAGTTTCCCTGAACCCCTCTTACATCTATCTTTTTAAAAGCATCTATCTTATCTTTCCATTCTGTGTAGCTCATTTGATACCTCCATTATTCCAAAATCCGGCCATCCCTTGATATCGTTACAACCTGCCATGGGATGAACTTGCCGCTATTCTTAATTGCCGTCTCTGCCGCTCTCTGAAGTCCTCCGCAGCAAGGCACTTCCATACGTACGATGGTCACGCTCTTTATGTCATTGTCACGGATGATTGCCGTAAGCTTTTCGCTATAATCTACAGCATCAAGTTTTGGACATCCGATGATAGTGATCCTGCCCTTCATGAAATCCTCATGCATGTTGGCATAAGCGTAAGCTGTGCAGTCTGCCGCTATCAGGAGTTTCGCTCCGTCAAAGAACTGAGCCTTAGTCGGAAGAAGCTTGATCTGACATGGCCACTGACCAAGTCTTGAAACTGATCTAGCCTGAACAGAAGTATCTTCTGTATTATTCTCAAACTGCATCATCCTAGAACCCGGACATCCACCTTCATGGTGTACGTGTTTTAATTCTTCCATTTTCTTTCTCTCTTTCGCTTCCTGTACTGCCTTTTCGTCATATTCCGGAGCCTCACGCTCCTCAAATGTTATGGCTCCTGTGGGACATCCCGGCAGACAGTCGCCAAACCCGTCACAGAAGTTCTCCCGTACAAGCTTTGCTTTACCGTCTATGATATCTATGGCACCTTCATGGCAGGCACTTGCACAGATTCCACAACCGTTACATTTATCTTCATCGATTTGGATTATTTTTCTGATCATTTTGTATCCCTCCTCTTAAGTTCTGATGTTATTCTAATCAGTTATTTTTAAATAATCTGTATCTCGGGATACACAAATAAGATTTTTTAGATGTACAATAGATGTATCAGAAGTATGAAGGGAGAATTGTCATGGACTATTCCGTGCTTGAAAAGAGCACTCTGTTTTTGGGAGTACCCGCTACAGAGCTTAGAACTTTATTAGAAGAAACACCGCATCATATACAGTGCTACGATAAGGGAGAGATTATCTTTCATCTGATGGAGACTGCCAACCGGATCGGTATCATTCTGGAAGGACACGTCGAAGCACAGAAGTCTTTTCCTAACGGTAGCCAAATTAATGTATCCATCCGCACGCCGGGTGAGATGATAGGACCTGCCGCAGTTTTTTCAAAGATACAAAAGTATCCCTGTGACATTGTTTCTTTGGAACCTGTTACTGTGATGATGTTCCGTAAAGATGACCTTCTTAGGCTCATGCAGAAGGATGTCAGGATACTGGAGAATTTCACTATGGAGATAGCTTCCGCAACATATATGCTGCAACAGCGTCTTGAGCTGTTTTCCTACAATGGTATTGCACAAAAGGCAGCATTCTGGCTGCTCACTAAGGCAAGACAGACTGGAAATGATAAAGTAGGCATCCCCGAATCCGTATCCAAATGGGCGATGCTTATGAATGTTTCCCGCCCATCTCTTCATAGGGAACTGAAGAAACTGGAGGATGAAGGCATCATTTCATATGATTCACCTGTAATAACAATCATAAATCCGGAAATGTTACAGGATGTGCTCGGGTAAAAAAACTTCTCCGAAATGAGGATGTATAATCATATTTTTATTTAAATTCCAAAAAAAATAGCGTATCCGAAATATCGGATACGCTACTATTTTTTCAGTCTTACAAGGCTTTATTAAACTACCAAATACCCCTCTTCAGGAACAAGATCGAGCATATTCTCATCCTGTGAGCTGAGATTAATGATATTTATAAGAGATGAGTTTGGCTCTTTGCCATAACCAAGTCCGGCTGCAAGTCTCTTGATAACAGGATCGAAACTGGCTGCAGTAGTTACTTCTTTTACAGCACGACGGATCTTATCTTCCTCTCCGACTCTTCCAAGTCTTTTTGCAATCTCTGGTACATCAATGTGCTCTATTCTGTTCATCTCAAAAAGGAAAATATCTTCATCTACGCAGATTTCTGATAATCTCTCTACAATCTTCTCACCAAGTACCTTGCGAATAGCTGCTGACTCAGGATTCTCATATGCAAGTGACTGTGTTTCATCTCCTGCGATGAATGAGTCATACTGCTCCATTGCATCAAGGTGACCTGTCTTAATCTTCATGGCACGGAGAGTTGTCTCGATATTGCTTCGAGATTCCCCGGTCTCTACGATGTAGTCCCTAATAGTAGCTTCATAGCCATATTCCTTGCATTGCTTGTCGATCTTATTGATCTTGCGACGAAGTGCTGCATCGCTGGGCGATGTACAGTTCTTCATTTCATTTGTAACAGCAACCATTCCTGACTTCAGGTGTATATAGAAGAATGTAGAAGGAGCTATTCCCCTTGAACCATCATATTTGCCAAGGTTTCTGATGAGATTTTCACATGCTGACTGTGTAAGGTCTTCAGCGAAAGAAGGATCCCTTCTTACATACTCTTTGAACTTTGTGCTTATGATGGATCTGATAACACCCTTCATATAAGAGAGTGCTTCAACCTGTGCATCCTGGATCTCATATTCCATGGAATCAGGATCATTTACAACGGCTGCGATTCGTGTGAAGATCTTAATCATCTCTTCCCTAGGCTTTATTTCTGCATCAGGAAGAACATCACGGGCAAAATTCTTTTCTGAATCGTCAAGAGCGACAGACTCATCTTCACTGTCATCATAATCACGTACTTCATAATCAGCGCAATTCACATCGTCATACATATCGTCGATTACAACGTCTGACATTCCTTTGTTTTTGAAATAATCTTTAAAACTATCCCTTGAATTAATCATTTCACATACTCTCCCCAAAAAACATACGTTACGACTCTTTTTACCCCTAAGTCGTTTTGCTTTTCTACCCCAAAAACCTGCAATGTATCCTGCCCGGATTTTTTGCTTTATTGTCCGGTGGATCTGTAAGCTTGAAATATGATTTCTTGTGCAATTGTTCTGAAATCTTCTGGTTTATTGTATTAACAATTACCAAAACAACTGTAGCATAGTATCACGTGCTCGACAAATCGGACAAGGCTGCTGATAGAAATTTTTGATTAAACCGGTTTTTGTATTTGAATAAATACAATGAAGTATGAAATTCATAAAATGCAGAGGAATGGTTTTGTTTTTAAGAATCAAAAAAGCCTCCCGCATCTCGCGAAAGGCTTAGTAATTGTATCAGGTATGAATTCAGTGAAAAACCATTCGCGCATCTATAGAAAACAATATCAACATAAACCTGCTGATATGAATCTACATCTGTATGAATTTGTTCTCCACTATGTCTTTACGGTTTAGCGTCCGCTTCCGACAATTGGGATTATACGCTTGCAGAATTGACGAGTCAACAGTTAAATTAGCAAATCCCGGGATTCCGCTAACTCATACCGCCATTTCCTGAAGCGCATGAATGCCGCCACTAGCATGGCCGACCATCCAACTGCGCACGCCACCGCAATGCCCCGGATACCCATCGAAGGCGCCAGCACATAGGTGAAGATCGTCCTTAAAGTAATCTGGATGGCTGTAAGGACAATGGTTATCTTCATATCCCCCATGCCACGGAAAAAGCCTTGCATACAGTTGGTCATCGCCGGAAAAATATAGAAAAATGCCATCAACCCAAGGTAATCCGCTCCGATACGGACAATGGCCTCTGCGTCCCCCGCTTTAAGGAACAGACGAACAAAGGGTTCTCTGAAAAGGTATGTCACCGTACAGATAAGCACGAAATAGCAAAGTTCCAGCTTAAGCCCTGCTCGGAAGCCTGGTAGAAGGCGTTCCTTTTTCCCTGCTCCACGATTCTGCGCCATGAAGGAGGACAAAGCTGAAGAAATTCCCTGAGCAGGAATACAGGCAAAATCATCTGCCTTCGTAACAGCATTATAAGCAGCAATTACATCAACACCAAGTGCATTCACCTGGCCCTGAATAAGTACTTTGCCGATAGGCTGAAGCATCTGCTGTAGTGCCGTCGGACCGCCGTAAGAAAGTATTCTCCTAAGCAGTAAAAGATCTCTTTTCAGATCTTCTCTTCCCGGTACAATCTCCCGGGTTTTCCTAAGCATGTACACCACCGCCAGCACAGCGGAAACAGCTTCTGCAACTACTGTAGTGACCGCACTACAGACAATACCGAAATGGAGAAATCCAAGGAAAAACAGATCAAGCAATGCGTTAAGTATTGCGGAGAAGGCCAAAAATTTGAGGGGCGTCTTTGAATCTCCCACTGCCTTGAGACCGGCCGCAAGCGCGTTATAAAGGAAGGTGAACGGAGCTCCCAGGAAGGTGATCCGGAGATAAACCGATGTCATCAGAAAGATGTCATCCGGCACTGACAAGGAGTTCAAGATCATAGGAGTCAGATATACACCAGCCGCCACCACCAAGAGGCAGAAAATCATCCCACAACGAAGCATACCACCTAGGGTTTTTCTGACTTTGGGTAGATTCTTTTCTCCGAAGGCCTCCCCCATCAGCACTCCAGCCCCGATACAGACCCCGGAAATCCCCAAAATCACCAGGTTCATCACAGGGGCAGCAATCCCCTCGGCGGAAAGGGCTTCTTTTCCGATAAACCTTCCGGCGATAACGGAATCCACAGCATTATATAAAAGTTGCAGCCAGTTTCCCATAAGTACCGGTAGCGCGAACCGCCACAGATGACTTATGGGCTGTCCATTTGTCATGTCCCGCATACGACTTAGCTCCTACTTTCATGTAAGATTTTTTACAAGTTTGGTTATTCTGGGCCAATATAACATTTGCCTGTCAGATGGTCAATGCACTTAAAAAAAGACTGGGGCTTACGTAAGTAGCATTTACCATTAACTATATTTAAATCTCTTTTTAAACTCAAAAAATCAGGCACCTTCCTGACTGAACAATATTAGTCTGTTTGCGTCATCGCTTGTAAAATCAAAGACTCCTTCTTTCCAGAAGCCCCTTACCACACGCTCAATACCGCCGTATGTATAACGGAGCTCGTTTCTGGGAAGTCGTGGGAGTGCTGTTTTTACACCATTTAACTCTACGAAGCCGATTATTGGTATATATTCTTCTCCGCCGTTATAACACTTGAATGGAACAATAAAGAGAGATGGCTGTCCTTTCTTTTCTAGGCGGAACTGGTCAAGGAACTCATTACTGAAATCCTCCGGTACATTCTTTTTTATTTCCTCTATTGGCTGATATATAGATGCAGTTTTTCCGGTTAGACTTATATGGGATGTGAAAATGCCACTATTCCATGTACCGTAAACTTTGAATGTCTTGCCATCTATTGTCATGTTTATTTCATTCTCGCGCTTCTGTGTGACAAAAATGTATTCTTTGTCATTAGGATCTGTAACATGAACAAGAATCTCGGCAAAAGCAGTTCCAGTAGTCCGGTTGTATATCCATGACGGCCAGATGATAAAACGATATGGGCCTATTTCAGCTGCCCCAAAACTACGTTTCAGAACGATTGTATGTATATGGTTAAAGAGCTTACCCCTGTCATTTGAATGATCCGGTTCCTTTTCGTCATCAAATAATTCAAGCTTGGATACCTTTATCTCTTCAGGAACTACATATTCCTTTTCTTTATTGAGTTTTGGTCTTTTGGGAGTGAATCCAAACAATGGCTTTACAGGCTTATCGTTTTCTTTTTCGGCATCGGATGAAACCGCTACTTTCATAGACTCATCCTTTTTTGAAAAAAAACCTTTTCTTGATAACTCCTGAGCCGGTTTCACAATCGTCTTTATGTTTTCATTGTTTCCGGCATCGGTTTTCTTTCTGAAGAAGCCATGCTTTACGATCTGATCCTCTTTTGCTGTGTCAAAATTGCTTTCTGTATTATTGTCCTTAGATGCTACGTTCTCTATGTTTTTTCTTTTGAAAATAGGTCTTCTCTCAAGGAAATCCGGTTCTTCATCTTCTGATTCCAAGTCGCTTTCAATATCATTAGCATAAGCGATGAAGGTAGAAAGTGGTGTGTTGTCTTCAGGCTTCTTTTCAGGAACATCATTTTCCTTTCTTGCTTCAACAGCCAAGCTGCCGTCTTCATTTATGCTGACTATGGCATGGTCAAGTTCTCCTCCAACAGAAAAGGCATCCTCATCCACTATTATGCCCTTGCCTCTTACTGGCTCGGTTTTCTTATTATTCTCTACCTTAGGCATTGCATCTTTGCTTCCAGTTTCGGCCTGCTTCTTTGATTCATCAGAATCTGATTTAGAAACTGATTCATCTGTTTCAATGGTTGATATTACCGTATCGGACGCTGACTCCCTTGGCATTTCAGCTGTTTCTTTCGAAATCTCTTTCCTTATATCTGATGATATTTCTTTTGTTTCAGCTTCCTCTTTATTAACAGAAACAACTTCTTTGCTGCCAATGATCCTTTCATAGTCATTTCTCAATATGTTCCTTACTGCTCTGTCAGGAACTACGTATGAGTTATTGTTAAAATCAATCCTTATAAGTCTTCCGGATTCATCGTCTATCACTTTGAAATCTGCGCCTTCATACAGAAGTCCGCAAAATGCGTTATTGTGGAGACGATTATTAAGTGCATGAGCAGCGTTATCATCCTTCTGCTCCCGTTCTGCAAGTAGTTTTGCCTGTACAAGGATATTTGCATAGGCACTTGCTGTGTTAAATAAGTCCATAGATGTTACTCCTCGAATATTCGATTACAGTTGCTAATTTGTTATGTAGTGGATTCTAATCAATTATGGGAGGGGTTTTGAACGTATCAGTATTTATTTGAAAATTTTTTAAATTTCTTCTTTAATTCTTTAAAAAAAATGCACCACTATGGGTGCATTTGGGTCAAATATGAAAGATTGCTCTTAAGGTTATCTTCACAAGTCTATACAACAGCTTGTTGAAGATTCGGTATCCAATCATGTTTATTATTTTTGTTCCAAGTTTCATAATATTTGTCTTTCATAATTAGGGCGGAAACCCACTTGCTTTAGCTGGTGGGAGGAGCCCGTATATCATGCGGATGCAGTCATGTCTACTATATAGCCATGCTGCATAGCCACGAGTTTCAGTTTTTTGCAGCTGATACTTCCATTATTGACTTTTGTACCATCAGGTTTCCTTATATCGAAAAAACCACTGGTCCTTCGTCCATATATGGTATACAGCTCATTATTATACAGAACCTTATCATACAGCCTGAATCCATGTACTTTATATGGTGCCTGGTTTCTTTTACGTATGTTGCCCTTTAGTATCTTACATTTATGTATCTGCCTGTTATGACACCGTACTTTCTTATAGATATATACTGTGCCATCACTTTCAGCTGTCGGGTTGCCACTGATACACCGTGCATCTATATGGTGGTCTTTAGGCAGGTTATTCCTGATGCGTGTATTCTTTGTGATGTATCCATATGTGAGGCTTACATCAGGATATAATCCCTTCAGTCTGTCATACACCGCCCATCTCATAATACCCATAAATGATGCATCCCTGAAGCTCATTCCCCTACGTATCGTCTTAGGGAGTTTTATTTTTCCCATATGATACTGTTTATGACAGTACTCGCACAGTGTTACGAGGTTGTCAGGTGAATCACCGCCTGTTTTACGACTTTCTATGTGGTGGACATTAAGTATCTTATCCTTTGACTTGCCTTTACAGCACTGGCATACATGACCGTCTCGCCACAGTACGTATTCCCTTGTATTCCAGAACCCCGTTTGTTCACCGTTTTGGTAGTCAGTACCCTGTATATTGGGGGCCTTTATCTTCTGGATATCAAAGGAAGCTGTTTCTACCTTTATACGTGATACAGGGAGAATCTTATGCACCTTCTGTACCATGTTGATATGAGACTCCATCTTCTGTCTTACAGATGGAGCTAACCACTTATTGGAACGTTTACGGTTATCGTATCGAGGCTTACGATACCTTGTCTTACGGTTACGCCTTGTACGGCGCTGCTCGCGTCTAGTGGCTATAAGTTCAACTATGTCGTTTCTTAGTGTGACTTTGGCTTCGAACAATACCTTTTTAATGGTCGTAGCCGATAATCCTATGTTCTTACTGCCTGCATCTACACCTAATAATACATCCTGTGTATAATCTGTAGCATTATATAAAAGCTGTATTGTGAACGGATATCTGTTTATTACTTTAGCAAGACCTGAGTTAAGCATCCGTCTCACTTTGCCATACCGCATTGTAGGCATAAGAGGATGTCGGTCTTTACTTATCACATAAACCATATGCGGTACTCCTTTCGTGTATTGATATGTTTTATGCTTTAAGCCGGTACATATCTGACCGTTGGTGTACCATCGCCAAGGTTAAAAAGAGGTTTTTGTCAGCAACACTGCCCCTATACCACAGGGCTGTTTAATCACTAACCTCAGAGCTGCAGACTTGGTACTAAATCCACAGGTGACTATGTATTCTCTTTTAACGTAGTGCCGAGGCACTTAGGCTAGTCAACATAGCTTGTTTTTACACAAGCCCACTACCTTTAGGTGGTGGGTATCATTGACATTACTTTTAGCTGTTTCATAAAAAATTATGGGAGGGGATTCACGGGATAAGGCTTGGTTACAACGAAAATCCTAATCGATGATGCTTTTCTTCTGGCGCATCTTGTTTTTTAAGGTCTACATTCTCAACGTCCTGCATATTGAGAGCCATAATGCTTCTATTACTTATCTTGCCATCGAGATTCTTTGCCAGACGGTCAGCCTGATTAGCAGCTGCTTTTTCAAGGAAATTCCTTACATCTCTTGCATTTGCATAGTTTACGATCTTTTCTGTTGCTCTTTTCTCGAAATATTCCCTTGTGTATTTAAGGCAGTCCTTGCTTGGAGAATAGCTTGCCTTATTGCACATGAGTTTAAATATGTCGGTCAGTTCCTTTCCGCTATAATTCGGAAAATCAATATATGTGTTTATACGGGAACGTATACCCGGATTCATGCTGAGGAAATCCTGCATTTCTTTTGTATATCCCGCAAATATGACAACAAGGTTATCTCGATGATCCTCCATCAGCTTTATGAGGGTTGCCACTGCTTCTTTTCCGAAATCATTGGTGCCACCGCGGTTATTATTTGCAAGAATGTATGCTTCGTCTATGAACAGGATACCTCCGAGTGCTTTCTGCACTATGTCTTTTGTTTTTATAGCAGTCTGTCCGACATATCCGCCTATTAACCCTTCTGCATCGGTTTCAATGAAATGCCCCTTGGGTAGTATCTCCATCTCACGGTAGATCGCAGCTATCAGTCTTGCTATTGTGGTCTTTCCTGTTCCGGGATTTCCGGTGAATATCATGTGCATAGTGGGCGAAAGAACATTAAGGCCTCTTGTTTTACGAAGCTTGTTCATTTTTGCAAGGTTCATTGTGAATTTTACAGTCTCCTTCACGGATTTGAGTCCGGGCAGGCTGTCAAGTTCCGATATTAGCTCAGATAATGTCTTGCCCTTATATGGATATTCTTCCTGTGCAGTCGCTTTGCTTTCTGTCATGTTCTTCTTGGCTGTTTCTATATACTCGTCTTCGTTACCCGTAGTAAACTCAGGAAAATCATCATCTGATGAATAGTCATAATCACATGATAGTGACTGGCATTTATCTTCCCATGCAGTCTCAGTTAAATGTCTCCATTCCTCTCTAAGCTTCAGATGCTCTCCTTCATTTTCCTTGCTTTCTACTCCATCTTTTGTATCGGGAGAACAGTAATTATCAGGAGGTGTTGCACCAAGGGATATGTATGAAAGGTATTCTTCTTTTTCTGAATCTGTAATGGTGTTACTGAGAAATTTTGTATGAAGGTTTACAAAGTATTTCATGGTTTCAGCATCAAATACACCGGTTTTTATCGGTGTGCTTGTATTCATACCATAAAGGCAGTTTTCTTCCATAAGCTCCAGTACCCTGAGAGATTCATCATAACTTCCGACAATGATAAACCCCGGCACCTGTGGCAGATACGGAACTGAAACATCATAAAGTCTGTTATCGATGTTTTCCTCTAAAACTGATGCAACTGTATTCAGATAATCCATTCTCTTTATGATTTTATTGAGATTATCCTTTTCACCGGCTTCATTTGCCGAAAAGCGATTCCCTATCATCGCAAAAATCTCAAGTGCCTTCCAGGAACGGTAATGTGTCCTTTCTACCTTCTGGTCATCGTAGTCTATCATCGGTCCAAGACGGTGATCCAAAGACATCAGGCTCTCAAAATATAAAGGCGGTGCATCGCATGCATATTTACGACTCATCTGCATTATGGTGCGGAACTGACCGCTTTCGTATTCATTACCGGTGACGCTGTTGATGAATTCCATTTCTCTGTCTGTAAGCATGTTATCGTCAGAAGAGATGCTTACAAGGAATTCTGTCAGGGCCGTCTGGAACTGATTCATCAATGTATCCGCTCCTCCTAAAAGGACGCCCATGCTTTTAATGGATTCAATATATTCTATTAATTTCTCTTCGGCTTTTCTGTCTAGCATAACCCCCTCCTATTACTGATCTTTTAACTGAATTATGGGAGGAATTTTTCGGGAGATTTGGTTGCTGATAGGAATTTTAAAAATTTTCAGACTTTTTTCGATTTATAAATAAGTGGATATGATGTGAGCATTATAAGCATTCGGGTATAATAAGAACATTGAATCGCGCAAGACATCCTATGCGTTAATTTATGGAAAGAAAAGGGGACCGATTATGGCTAAGATTCTAGGTATAAAAGACAAAGAAGATACTTGCAAGTTCTGTACTTTACAGGGAAAACTCAGTGATTTACCAGACGTTGTGTTTCATGTAGAAGAAAACTTAACTTGTCGTAAGACAACTGTCATGACACTTGGATGCAATGGGCAGATTGATCCATAAAAAAAACACTTAATGTGACGGTCTGGCTGGATGAGGCAGAGGACGATCTCATATCTGAAAACGTGCCCATTAACTACTGTCCAGTGTGTGGGAGAAAACTGTAAAATAATCCCTTATTAGGGAGATGTGCAAAATCAACTCCAAAAGACTGCGGTGATTATGATCCGCAGTCTTTTTTTCTTGAAACAAAAAAACAGCCCATCGGACTGTTTTAGTGACTTATTATTTAGAAAATCTTCCGAGGTACTTCTAAGATTATAAATTAGCAAAAAATACATTATTTACAATAAGATCCTTATTGCTTACTTAAAGCATATCTAGCGGATCTTGCATACAGATCACGTTGGTCATCCTCAATACTAATAACGTACATAGCTTTTTCAATATCCCAGTTCTGATTCTTCATAACATTTAGCAAAATTCTCAATGTATTTTCATTTTCGCTTATTTTTATTTCTTGTTCCATAACAGCGCACATGGTTTCCACTCATTCCTTTGTTTCTTTCAATTCCCTGGCTTTTTTTCCAGATTGTCAAAATATATGTCGTCTGCCTTTGTGCATTGAAATCATGTATCGGCTTTCCGACTAGTGTTTCATCGTCTTTGTAATCACCATTGACTATAAGTATATGTTTCCTATCGCTCATTGGCTCATGAGCTGTTATATTCTTTACAATTTCCGGCGAACCCTTAAATCGATCAGAATTAAGATATATAAACTCATTTACTGCTCTTCCGTTTCCTACTTCATCATGATCACACACAAATATGACGTATATGATTGGCAAATCAGAAAAGTCATAAAAATCCCTTTCTTATTCGAGGTGTTCATCCCATAGGCTTGCCTGTGGAATGAACGCCTTTATCCAGTTTTTCTCTGCTCTATAAGGTAGTTGCCACGCAAATCTAACAGCCTGAGGTTTTTATAACCCACGGATGCGTTGATATGTGTTCCGTCTAACAGCCTTAAATCCATACGTCCAGTTGAACGCCTTCCAAAGATAAAACATACCTGGTTCTTCCATAGCACCTTGTCATACAGTCTGAATCCTTTTACCTCGTAGGGTGCCTGGTTTCTCTTTCGGATACCACCTTTATTGATGGTGCATTTGTGTATCTGCCTATTGTGGCAGCGAACCTTTTTGTAATAGTATACAGTTCCGTCACCTACAGCTTTGGGGTTCCCACTTATGCACCGGGCATCTATGTGGTGGTCTTTAGGAAGTCCATTTTCTATGCGGATGTTTTTGGTAATATACCCATATGTATTCTTTACGCTTGGATATATGGCTTTAAGTTTCTCATAAACCGCCCATCGCATGATGCCCATAAAAGCTGCATCCCTGAAACTCATGCCTCTGTGTATCGTCTTTGGAAGTATTACCGTTCCTTTATGATACCCTTTATGGCAGGTCTCACATAATGTGATAAGGTTATTTGGTGCATTACCGCCTGTTCTACGGCTTTCTATGTGGTGTACGTTGAGAATCTTGTTCTTAGATCTGCCTTTACAGCACTGACAAATATGGCCGTCTCGAAATAAAACATACTCACGGACATTCCAAAAGTCTGTCTGCTCGCCATTTTGATAGCCCGTACCGCTGATGTCAGGATTTTTTATCTTCTGTATGTCGAATGATGCTGTCTCAATAACGATATCCGTGACAGGAAGTATCTTATGTACTTTTGCTATCATCGTTACATGAGAGTCTGCTTTCTGCTTTACGGACGGTGCTATCCATCCGTCCCCTAGTCTACGGTTATCAAATCGAGCCTTGCGGTAGCGTGTCTTTCTGTTGCGTCTTGACCGTCTCTGTTCCCTACGGGCTGAAAGTAAATCAACTATATCGTTACGAAGCTCCACATCGGCTTCAAATAAAACTTTATCCTTTATGGTCGCGGAGATGCCGATAAGCTTACTCCCGCTGTCAATGCCTAATGTTATCTTCTGTGTATGGTTAGTACTGTCATACTTCAGCTGTATCGTAAAAGGACACTTTTTAATAACCTTCGCTTTATCTTGTTTTAGAAGAATGCGCACTTTGGCATAGTTTTCCGTAGGCATTAAAGGCTGTCCGTTTTTGTTGAGTACGTAGACCATTACGCATCCTCCTTTCTGAAATCCACAAGGGATTTAATCACTCGCCTCAAAGGACGGTAGGTGTACCATCGCCAATGTTAATGAGAGGTTTTTTGTCTGCATCACTGTTCCTATACCTCAGAACTGTTTAAACACAGACCTCAGAGCTACAGACTTGGTACTACATCCGTAGGTGACTATATATTCTCTCTTAACGTAGTCCATAAAGGACTTAGGCTACTCACAAAGGGTTACGGCTTTACCGCAACCCCACGGGCTTGCCCGTGGGTATTAGTGAGCCGATGAGATGCTTACAAGAAATTCTGTGAGGGCAGTTTGAAACTAGTTCATCAATGCGTCGGCGCCTCCTAAAAGAACGCTCATGCTCTTGATGGAATCAATATATTCTACAAATCTTTCTTCTGCTTTTCTATCTAACATACTTTCCTCCTAAAATACCTTTTCTTTTACCTGAATTATGGGAGGGATTTTGAGGGAGATTTGGTTGCTGATAGAAATTTTTAAAAAATATTCTCGATTTTTTTGATTTGATGATTTATTTCAAACAATTCTATATATCTTATACTTTATCTCCAATTTCCCTTTCCATAATTGATTTGTAACTAGTAACACAAGTAATTTGGCGAAGAACAGAACTGAAAAGCTTAAAAGCATTCGAATGTATTCTGAAAGCCGGTTACTTGTCTTTTTTATTGGCAAAAAAGTTGCAGAAAGGACAAATATGAAATCTTTGTCTAAATTCAGAAACCAGTGCAGTTCAAGTATCAGAAAGGACATTATTTCCGAAGGAGGTGTCTATGAACTGCACGTTTAACCAGTTATCCATGTTCGATCTATTGAATATGGGGTCAGAAGAAACAGAGACAGTAACCTCACCTGATAAGCATACCGAGGAAGTGGCAGCGACAAACTATGTCATCACTGATGATACAAATGCCGTAGGTACTCCAAGGGAACGCTACAAGTTCAATATAGAGGCCATCACACTTCTTAAAAAACTTGAAGACGAGGGACGAAATGCCACAAAGGAGGAAAAGGATGTCCTCGCAAGATATGTTGGATGGGGAGGTCTTGATAAGGCTTTTACAGATGAAAGAGATGCAGAACTTAGAAATCTTCTTAGCGAAGATGAGTATAGTTCAGCAAGGGCATCGGTAAACAATAGCCATTTCACAGATCCCGTCATTCCAAGGGCTATTTATAAATGCCTTGAAAGAATGGGCTTCGTAAAGGGAAACATACTTGAACCATCGATGGGCGTGGGTGTGTACTTTGGTACATTGCCTAAGTCCATGGAGGAATCAATGCTTTACGGTGTGGAGATTGATTCAATCACCGGAAGGATTGCCAAAAAGCTCTATCCGAAGGCACAGATATCAGTTATGGGATTTGAGAAGACATCGTTTTCCGATAATTTCTTTGATCTCGCTATCGGAAACGTACCATTTGGTGATTATTCGGTGTCCGACAAGGCTTATGACAAGCTGCATTTCCTTATCCATGACTACTTTATCGCTAAAGCAATAGATAAAGTAAGGCCGGGTGGATTGATCTGTTTTATAACATCCACCGGAACAATGGATAAGAAAACAACTAATGTACGTAAGTACATCTCGCAGAGGGCATGCTTGTTAGGGGCTGTCAGGCTTCCTAATAATGCTTTCAGTAATGCGGGTACACAGGTAGCAACAGACATACTCATGTTCCAGAAGAAAGAGTCTTTGGACTTTCTAACTGAGGAACCATGGGTAGAAACAGAGGACCTTGGCGATAATGTCAGCGTAAACTCTTATTTTACAGAGCATCCGGAAATGGTACTCGGTGATATGGAGAAAGTTACAGGACCGTTTGGAATGAGGCTAACAGTTAAGCCCAACATGGCAGTTTCTCTCAGTGAACAGCTTGAGAATGCCCTTTCTCTTATAGAGGGCACATATAAAGCATCCGTAGTAGAGGTTAGTTTTGAAGAAGGGGAATCCGTAAATAAGCTTATTCCGGCAACACCCGATGTCAGAAACTACACCTACACAGTAGTCAAAGGAGAAATCTATTACAGACAGGACTCGGTTATGTTCCCTGTAAAAATAAGGGGTGATAAAAACCGTGTTCTTAAGCTTATAGAACTCCGCGATTCCGTACTTGATTGCATCAAGGCCCAGCAGAATGACTGTACGGACGAGGAGCTTTATAGACTACAGAACAGGATGAGGGATTTGTATAACCGCTTCACCAAAAAATACAATCTCATCAATAAAAGGGGAAACTCCATAGCTTTTTCGGAGGACTCTTCTTACTATCTCCTTTGCTCATTGGAGTTATTCGATGAAGAAGGTGAGTTTTGCGGACTGTCCGATATGTTCACAAAAAGGACTATCCGCAGTCACAAGAAAGTATCTTCTGTAGAAACTGCAAAAGATGCCCTTATAGCATCGATGCAGGAATACGGATACATCAACTTCTCGTATATGTCCGATATTTATAAGAAGGACATTGATACAATCATAGGTGAGTTAAAGGATAACATCATCTTAAATCCAGAGGATAGTTCCTATGAACTTATAGATGATTACCTTACGGGAGATATACGAAAAAAGCTGTTTCTTGCAAAAGATGTAGCTAAAGAGAATCCGGTATTTGAAAGAAATGTGGAGCTTCTTGAAAAGACGATTCCTCCACGGCTTGAAGCCACAGACATTACAGTACGATTGGGAGCCACATGGGTTCCAACGGAATATTACGAGCAGTTCATGCATGAACTGTTTGAGACCACACGGCATGACAGAGATGTATTTACTGTGAAATACAGTGCTTGCAACTCGGTTTATGCGGTTACAAACAAGGATTCATGGTATGCCAATGATAATGTTAAGGCCAATAATGATTACGGCACACCTAAGATAAATGGTTTCCGTTTATTTGAAATGTGTCTGAATCTCAAGGATGCCAAGGTAACTGAAAATGTTCCTGATGGATCCGGCGGTGAGAAAACCATTGTTAACCGTGACGAAACCATGGTGGCTCAGCAGAAGCAGGACGCTATAAAAATGGCCTGGGACAACTGGGTATACGAGGACATGGACCGGAGAGAACATCTTGTTGATATTTACAATGCAAGATTCAACTCTACCGTCCCCCGCACATATAACGGAGACAACCTTGTGTTCCCCGGAATGTGTCCCGAATTCAAGCTAAGAAAGCATCAGCTCGATGCCGTGGCAAGAATAGTCTATGGCGGCAATACTCTTCTGGCTCATGCAGTCGGTGCAGGCAAGACAGCCGAATCAATTGCGGCAGCCATGGAGCTTAGAAGGCTCGGCATATCGAACAAGATCATGTTTGTCGTACCGAATCATCTTATCCGTCAGTGGACCTCGGAATTTTTGAGGGTCTATCCTTCTGCAAAGCTCCTTGCCACAAGGGAAAAGGATTTTAAGAAGAATAACCGTAAGAAGTTTGTGTCTAAGATCGCCACCGGCGATTGGGATGCAATCATCATCGGACATTCACAATTCGAAAGAATCCCTCTCTCCACGGACACAGAGAGACGATATATCCGTGAGCGGATAAACGAGGTTAGTGAATCCCTGCATGAAATAGATCCAAGATATGGTTCAAGAAGGGGAAAATCCAAGGATTTCTCAGTAAAACAGCTTGAGACCATGAAGAAAAAGCTCGAAGTAAAACTTGATGAGCTTAACAACAGGGCTATAAAGGATTCGGTTGTGTATTTTGAGGAGCTTGGTATCGACCATCTTGTGGTTGATGAAAGCCATGAGTTTAAAAACCTTATGGTAGTCACAAAGCTCTCAAATATAGGCAACGTAAAGTCCAACGCTTCACAGAAGTGTACAGATATGGAAATGAAGGTACGCTACGTAAGCGAAACTGTGGGAAGTGGTCATGGAATCACATTCCTTACAGGAACACCGGTAGCAAACTCTATATCCGAATTGTACATAAACATGAGGTATCTCATGAAGGAGCGGCTTCGGGACCTGGGGCTTTTGAATTTTGATGCATGGGCATCAACCTTCGGGGAAATACAGACATCAGTGGAACTTGCTCCTGAAGGAACAAAGTACCAGGCAAAATCGAGATTCAGTAAGTTCTATAATTTACCGGAGCTTATGAGTCTCTTTAAGGAAATCGCAGACATCAAGCTTGCTGAAGACCTTAAACTGCCGGTGCCTGACAAGGAAGAACATAATATAGTGTGCGAACCCACACTTTTTCAGAAGGAATATGTTGAATCGCTGTCAGAACGCGCAGACCGTGTGCGTGCCGGCGGCGTGGATTCTCAGGAAGATAACATGCTGAAGATAACAACCGATGGACGTAAATGTGCATTGGATCAGCGAATAATAGACCAGTTTCTCCCAGACGAAAACGGCAGCAAGGTAAACACATTAGTGGAAACTGTGTATCAGATCTACAAGGAAACTGAGGCACAGAGACTTACGCAGATGATATTCTGTGACTATGCAACACCAAAGAAAGACAGCGTTGGCTTTAATATCTATGAAGATATAAGGCAGAAGCTTGTAAAAAGGGGTGTTCCGGAGGAAGAAATAAAATTCGTCCACGAAGCAAACACGGATATCAGAAAGGAGGAGCTGTTTAAAAAGGTAAGACTTGGAGCAGTACGCATCCTCCTTGCCAGTACGAAGAAAGCCGGTACGGGTACCAACGTACAGGACAGGCTTATAGCTATGCATTTATTTGATTGCCCCTGGAGGCCGGCAGACCTTGAACAGAGAATCGGGCGTATCGTCCGTCAGGGCAACCTCAATGAGAAGGTGCACATTTACACCTATGTAACTAAGGGCACCTTTGATGCTTACAACTGGCAGTTGGTTGAGCAGAAGCAGAAATTTATCGGCCAGATAATGACCAGTAAATCTCCTGCAAGAGCTGTCGAGGATATCGACCAGACAGCACTAAGCTACGCTGAAATAAAGGCTCTGGCCTGCCAGAACCCTCTGTTTAAGGAAAAGATGGAAGTGGACGTTAAGGTTAAGAAGTTAACTCTTCTTCAGAACCAGTTTAGATCCTCCAAGTATTCACTTGAGAAAAAGCTGGCTCACGAATATCCTGATTCACTTAATCGACTTGCAAAGAGAAAGTACCTTCTTAAAAACGATATCGAGATCATGGAGTTATTTCCTAATGACTTATCTGAAATCGAAATCGAAGGTGTTACTTTCACAGAAGAAAAGGCATGCGGTAAAGCAATCTGTGATGCAGTTGACAGGATGAGGGCATCCAAGAACAACCTCGACAGAAAGATAGGCACTTTCAGAGGTTTGGATCTTGTACTCCGCTATTCCATGTTCGGAAGCGGATACCTCATCGTTTTGTCCGGAATGTCTACCAATACGGTTGATGCTTCGGCTATACCGTCTCTTAACGTGAAGAGAATACTTGAGTTTGAACAGAACATGAGGAATTCCCTTGTAAGCGTTGTTGGAGCCCTTGAGAACACCGTTCAGCAGATAGCTACTGCAAGGGTTTCTGTAGAGAAACCATTTGAACATGCTCTTGAACTCGCAACACTCAAAAAGCGTCAGGCAGAAATAGATGCAGCACTGCATTTAGGTCCTGACCTTACAAGCAAAGCAGTATAAATCTGTTTAATAGAGAAGCAAAAGACCTTAAATGTCACTTGCTTCTCTTTTTTTACCCTTATCTCTCACTTTCCTCCCAATAATTTTTAGAGGAAAAAAGAACAGAAAAGCTTATTGTAAAGCATACAGTATAATATGAACATCAAATCACGCTTTAAAACCTATGCGTGAAGTTATGAAAAGAAAAGGAGACAGAATATTGCTAAGATTTTAGGTATCAATGGCAAGGAAATAGAAGGTGAATGCAAGTTTTGCACATTGCAGGGAAAACTTGAAAATTTACCGGATGTTGTTTTCCATTCAGAAGAAACCATAACGTGTCGTAAAATAACTATTACGTCACTTGGGTGTAACGGACAAATAGATCCACGCAAGAAAACATTAAATGTGACGGTGTGGTTCGATGGGGCAGACGATGATCTCATATTCAAAAATGTACCCATTAACTTCTGCCCAATTTGTGGAAGGAAACTGTAAATATTACAAACAGTCTGTACAAAAGTGCAGGCTGTTTTTTTGTGCCCATTTTTACCGAAGACAAAAACTATCTGAAACATCCCCTACCATAATTTACTTGAAAAATGAATAAGTCATCTGGAGAAACAGATGACAGAAAAGTTTGAAAAAACATACGAAAGTGCATATGCATAAGAAAGGAGCCTTTTATGGCCGAACGAAGAATTGCTCTAAAAGAGCTTAGAATGAAACTCACAGATTATCCTTTGAAATATTCTAACGATGATGCATTAAGATTAGCAAAGGACCTTTACTTTGACACTTACTATCGTAACGGCAGCAAAAATGGGTACATAACCTATGATGACATCGACGGGAATGTTCTCTATCAGACTGTTTTCATGCTTACTAATAACGATACCATTAGTTTTGCAGGTATCACAGCTTATGACAAGAAAAACAACCTCTACATGACTAGGTTCTCCAATGGAAAAATACTGCCAGACAGAGAAGCGCGTACATGGGCAAATAAATATATTGAGAGCATGGGTGGCTATTCCTACTATCCTATACATTATGAGGTAGCCGATGCTAAGGAAAAAAGGGCCATGTTCCTATTAGGAGAAAAAAATCCTAATGAGCCCTGCGAGGTATTTGTCGCAAAGATAAGGAACGCTAAAAAGGAAGCACTCGCTAACCAAAAAAAGGAGGAATTCAAAAAACTCAACAAAAAAATAAAACCTCCCAAAAAAGACTTCATGCGCTTTATGGAAAGCATGAAGTTTATGCAAATGGGACAGGTCTTTTATAAAGAAAAGGAGTGCTTCTGCACGGACTGCGGAAAGCTTTTTACTGTTAAGGTAAAGCCAAAGCATCGAAAGCTAGGGGTTTGCCCTAAGTGCGGTGAAGAGAAAGAGTTTGTTTCAAGAAATATGCTTAAACAACATTTCTATTTCTATCGGAACGGTCTTCTTATCGAGAAAGTTGATGATGAACATGTTGTCATGAGACTGTTCGAGGTAGAATGTGATCTTATACATTGGAGCGTTGAGCCTCAGTTTAATGTCCGGGAAACCTTCAGAGTTTTTTTGTCGGACAATAAAATACAATCTTTCAAAATAAACCCTGATGGTTCATTAATGCCTCTAAGGCTTGAAGGTAACAAATACGGGCTTATGTTTTTCCATGACCCGTACTATAAAGAATACACCTGGCTTAAAGGAGCCTTATACACAAATGGACTCTATGAGCTTTGTAATACCCACCCAGTGTTGCGGCACATTGGTCTCTTTGATTATCTGAACGGGCACCTTGAAAGCATCCAAAATCAGAAACAGGCGGTTTTTAGCGTTGTTCAGTATGCAATAACTCAGATCTACTACCCTCCTCTTGAGTCTCTTAGAAAGAGTGGGTTTAGAGGTATTTTTGACACCATCAACAGTTATGGCGTCAAAATCTCTGATGTGATACCACATCGTACAGCAAGGTCTCTTCCTAAGGCTATGGGAATTGATAAAGTACTATATAACCGTCTTTACAGGATGCGTGATGTGGTTTCCACAGAGACTTTAAAGATTGCCAGGCTATTCCCCAAGTTATCAGATGATGAATGGAAGTACATCGTAAATCGTTTAAGTTATCACGTTGATAAAATTGAGATGATGCTTTCGTATACAACGTTTGCAAAAATCAGAAAGTATCTTGATTATTTGACGAAGCGGTACACTATATCTCCTGCTTCTGCCTTGATCCTTTGGACGGACTATATCAATTATCTCAATAATGATGTAGTCTGGGATAGAAATAACTCAATGTATCTATTTCCTAAAAATCTTAGGGAAAAGCATGATGTGTATGTAGAGGCCGAGCGTTTATGCAAGGTAGCAGAACAGGTTAAGGCTGAACAAGGTAAAATCAAGGCGAGTCTTGATGCTATGGGAATCTCAGATGAAACATTTAACGAGCTTCCATACAAGGATCTCATTTCCTTTTCTCATATCAAGCGTCTTCCGGATTTTATGAAACTTGATAAGATGTTACCTGAAATCCAGAAAGAATACGAATTTGAGGATGAGGGCAGAAAACTCTTGGTAAAGGCACCCGATACTGCTTATGATATCGTGCGTGAAGGTGATGTGCAGCACATTTGTGTTGGTGATTCCTACCAACGATACATTGAAAAGATGGCGGGTAATAAAACAACCATACTTTTTGCAAGAAAGATGGAATTACCCGATTCTCCATACTATACTCTGGAAGTATGCGAGGGAAAAATCAAACAGGTTAAAGGTAAGTTCAACAATGCTCCTGATGACGAAATGAAGAAATTTATCGCGGAGTTTGCCAAGGATAAAAACCTTGAGTATAACGAAGCGGTGTACTGATCTATTATTAAAGCTGTGGCATCCACAGCTTTTTTTTGTATCAAAAAAAACAGCCCATCGGACTGTTTTAAAGACTTTTGGTTTCAGAACATCTCCGGATGCTCCTCATTAAAGCTATAGTATTTCTTATTTCCTATCACAAGATGGTCCAAAACCTGTATGCCTAGGAGTTTACCGGATGCTATCAAGGATTCAGTTACCTCGAAGTCATAATTCGACGGTTCCGGAACTCCTGACGGGTGATTATGACACAATATGATACCTTTGGCATTTGACAGTATTGCCGCTTTAAATACATCAGCGTTCCTATAAGGCGCCGAATCAATAGACCCTATCGCAACAACTGTATAATTTATGACTTTCAGCTTATTGTCGAGATTAAGCGCCCATATATTTTCCCTGTCTAGTTTTGCCATTTCTTTCATTAATAGCTTTGCTACATCCTTGGATCCCTTGATTGCTTTAGAGCTGTACAAAGGCAGCCCTTCTCGGAGTTGTATTCTTGCTTCTTTAATTTCGTACATATTTCTCCTTTTGAACGCTATTCAGCTTTTATATAAAAAATCCCACCTGCCATAAATTGGCAGATGAGATTTCGACTTGTTGTTGCGCGTAAGGATTAGCTAGCAAGTTTTATAGTATTCTCGTTAATGTCAACGAAGAACACGTTGTTGCTAAGTCGGTCCTCCGGAGCGACCTCTGTTTTGTTAATCTCCCGTACCATTTCGGCCATAAAACCTACGTCCTGTACCATTTTTGTCGCAGGTGCAAGGAGAACCTCATGGGTACTACTCGGAAGAAGGTAACAATTACTGCCAATCTTTTCCCTTACATCATCGAAAAACTTAGGATATGCGATTACCGCAGCTCCGTAAATCTTCTTAACATTTGTAGCAACCCACAGCGGACACTCATCAACCTCCGGAGTATATCCCAGGATTTCCTTGAACTCATCCATTATCGAATGAAGCACGAAGGGTCTTATATCCTGTGTGCTTTTAAGAGCATCTTCACGAATCTGTTCAGCATTTTTGCCCCACATTTTCAAAAGATTGTCTTTAACCGTTATCGTAGCCTCGCCTGAGTCAGAGAAGTCGTCCACCAAGATCCTGTAATACTCTACAAGATCACCGGCTACCTTATGGTATGGGGTATTCTCAAGATTGTTCGTCTCTGAAGAACATATGCAGATTACAAGCTTATTTCTTATATGCTCGTAATCCTGTATCCATTCAACGTTATAACTAGCCGGAACATTCTCGATCCCTTTTCTTACCATATCAATGACTGCCTGTATGTTTCCCTCTTTTTCAATCTGCGGCTTTATTTGGTTCCAGTACAATGTAGCCCCAATATTTTTGTCCTTGGGTTTTACTGTAATACTTTGTCCGGGCTTATTTATAGCCTCTGATGAATCAATGCTAACCTCACAGTGAGGGAATGCACTCCTAAGCGATTTAACAACTTTTTCAATAGTAAATTTAGCCATTTTAGGCTCCTTTCCGGTGTCTTTACACCTTTCGTATGCTCATTTTCGAGCTTTTTCTTCATAAGTCTTTTCTCAATGATGACTTACTATCTTTGTTACAAACTAATTATGGAAAGGGATTTTTCTGATAACCTTCAATTTGAGCACAAAAAAGCTGCGAAATAATTTTTTTCGCAGCTTTCATAATAATTTTTTAGACTTATAACAAATATACGGTTATTTAAAAATACTATTATTCATTAAAGAAACATTATTCACAATCTTCTCCAGGATATTTGTAGTGATCAATGCTTTCCATTAGATTTATAATTCTCCTTCAGCATTTTCTGATAATCTTCTCTGGAAATTTCCCCCTTGAGCATCTTACCAATAGCATCTATACCCATCTTGCCGATTTTTAAATCTTCTATAGCAAGCGTTGCCTGAGTCTGACGTAGCAAATCAATCTGTGCCGTAGTAAACTCTTCCTTGATATATCCATCATTCCTCATAACTCTGGAGATGAGTGCAGCAACATAATCCGGAGGACTTGTTTTTCCTTGCTCCCAATGTTGGATATTAGCTACAGGAATCCCAAGGTATGATGCAAATTTACTCTGAGACATTCCCGTTGTAGTTCTTAAAGCTTTAATAGTATTCATAGATTAACCTCCATATATACTATTATTATATACTTTCAGTATATAGCAGTCAAATTTTCATATCCCATCGCCACAAGTTCCTCAGCCCATCAAATCTATTCGGTCTTTGATTTTTCAGGCTATATATATTTACCGGTTATACTAGCCTTACAGTTTTTTACATCATCGGGAGTCCCACTTACAACTATCATTCCTCCATCATCACCGCCTTCAGGTCCCATATCGATTATGTAGTCAGCACGTCTTATCACATCAAGATCATGCTCTATGACAATAACCGTGGCACCGTGTTCAATCAGTGTTTCAAACACATTTAGAAGGGTTTCTACATCTTTGGGATGAAGGCCGATTGTAGGCTCATCAAATACAAACACCGAATCATCCTGCGCTCTTCCCATCTCAGAAGCAAGCTTAAGGCGCTGCGCTTCTCCTCCGGAAAGGCCCGGTGTTTCTTCGCCTAATGTCAGATATCCAAGTCCAAGATCATGGAGTGTTTCAAGCTTTGGCTTTACTGTCTTCATATCCTTGCAAAACTCCAGTGCAGTATTCACATCCATATCCATCAGCTCAGGTAGCGATTTTTCTGCACCAGATTTGTTTTTATAACGGATTCTCTTTGCTGGCTTTGAATATCTGGAGCCGCGGCATTCAGGACACGGGATATCAACGTCAGGCAAAAACTGAACATCAAGAGAAATCTCCCCGGTTCCGTCACAGACCTGACACCTTAAGGATCCTGTATTGTATGAAAAGTCGCCGGCCTTATACCCGTACTCCTTTGCATCCTTAGTTCTTGCATATATCTTTCTCAGCTCATCATGCACATTTGCATATGTTGCCACTGTAGATCTCACATTTATCCCAATAGGAGTTGCATCTATCAATTTTACATGCTTTATCCCGTCTGCCTCGATCTTTTTTACATGCTCAGGAAGTATCTTGTCATTACATAGATGTTCAAGCGCAGGTATCAGGCTTTCCAAAAGCATTGTCGTCTTACCGGAGCCGGAAACTCCTGTTATAACGGTCAGTCTTTTTCTTGGTACTTTTACAGAAAGTGGCTTGACAGTATGGATGCGTTCAGTTTCCATGCTGATCATTCCGTCTAAGAATATATCTTTGTTTTTCACCTTTTTCTTAGCATAACCACTATCTGACAGATATCTTCCAATGATGGAAACATCATTATTTTCAATATCTTTTATCGAACCTTCTGCTATAACATTTCCACCCTCAGCTCCCGCTTCAGGGCCCATTTCGATAATCCAGTCAGACTCTTTAAGTATCTGTGTGTCATGATCAACTAAGAGCACGGAATTACCATCTTTTACCAGATCATGCATTACGCCATTCAGTCCAACAATATTTGCCGGATGAAGGCCTATAGATGGCTCATCAAGGACATAGAGAACCCCTGTAGTCCTGTTCCTTACTGCCCTTGCCAGCTGCATTCTCTGCCTTTCCCCTGTTGAAAGAGTTGACGATGCCCTGTCAAGCGTCAGGTATGAAAGTCCCAGGTCCATTAGTCTTGCTGCCACCTCAAGATAGGACTCACATATGTTTTTAGCCATTGGCTGCATTTCCTTTGGAAGAGAAGAAGGCACTTTTTTTACCCACTCAATGGACTGCTTAAGCGTCATCTTACAGGCATCTGCAAGCGAGATTCCCATGAGGCGCGGAGCTCTGGCCTCTTCGGAAAGTCTTGTCCCTTCGCATTCAGGACAGATATCCTCCTTGAGAAATTTCTCAACTCTTTTCATCCCCTTCTCATCTTTAACCTTACTAAGGGCGTTTAAAACAGTAGCTGTGGCACTGTAATAGGTAAAATCCATTTCCCCAGCAGTGTTATTCTCAGCCTTCTTTGGCTTGTAAAAGATATGTTTCTTTTCCATCGGGCCGTCATAAACAATCTCTTTTTCCTTGTCAGTCAGATCCTTAAACGGCACATCAGTCCTGACTCCCATAGCCCTGCATACATCGGTCATAAGCGACCACATCAGAGAATTCCATGGAGCAACGGCTCCCTCATCAATAGTAAGGTTCTCGTCCGGAATCAGGGTACTTCGGTCAACCGTTCTGACTGTTCCCGTGCCGCCACAGCACTTGCAGGCTCCCTGGGAATTAAAGGCAAGTTCCTCAGCGCCAGGGCCATAGAAATGCTCCCCACACTCAGGACAGGTCATCTCCCTCATGGTCGCAACGCTAAAACCGGGTTTTACATAATGGCCATTTGGGCATCTGTGGGATGAAAGCCTTGAAAACATCAAACGCATACTGTTGAGCAGCTCTGTACCCGTGCCAAAAGTCGATCTGATTCCCGGAACTCCGGGTCTTTGATGAAGAGCCAGGGCGGCAGGAACATATAGCACTTCATCCACATCTGCCCGAGTAGCCTGTGTCATGCGCCTTCTTGTATATGTTGAAAGGGATTCCAGATATCTTCTTGACCCTTCTGCATAAATAACTCCAAGAGCAAGAGATGATTTTCCGGAACCGGAAACGCCAGCGATTCCCGTAATACCATGAAGTGGTATATCCACATCTATATTCTTTAAGTTATGAACTCTTGCACCTCTTACCTGGATCTTTTTTGGCTGTTCATTTTCATTCATTATATTTATCTCCATCTTTAAACTTCTTTTTCCTGACTGTTCCCACGGGCAAGCCTGTGGGGTACTGATTACCAAGCCTAGCCTGTAATCGTACATCATTTTCAGACTTTGGAGTTACAAGTGTAAATCTGTTTAAATAACATCCCCTTATTTCTCTACCATTCGTATTTCTTCTGCCAAATTCACCAACAGATTTCTTAATAATTCGGTCCTTATGATAGGTCTGCCAAAAAAATGCTCATTTCGAAATGCAGCTACAAAATCACAATAATAGCTAACCACATTTCCATCACATTTGTTTTCTATGACCTTGAAATCCTCATTAGTCATAAGCTCTTCTATTTTATCATTTGCACTATTCCAATAATCAATATAAGCTTTATGCTTTTTTACTTTATACTTATAATTTTCTCGCTCTATGTCAGACCGACTTTGATCATTCATTCTATCTTCCAAAATCTCACTTCGAGCTTCAGCGTCAGTTAAACTTCCTAATAAGCCATCTTTTTCATCAAGATAATCTGATTGGGTACATATAACATCTATACTGGGTAAAGAACCCAACAACAGATTATAGTATATATTCTTGTTTTTTACTTCCGTTTTCTGCCGTGTCGTTTTGATTATCGTTATAATCAAAATTGTCAAAGAGAAACTTCTGAAAAAATTCATCCACCCATCAGGTGTTATCTGTATCAAAAAATCATGTAAGTAACTCACTATTTCACCCACTCCAGTCAATCAATATCCTCGAAAAAAGAATCTCTGTAGAACTTTGAGCCCACAGTTTAACCCAATTATATAGTAAGCTGCCGTATATCCGAGGCATTTTGTATAGCCTATCTTAAAACCCTGTACCGCACTTCCGGGGGTGCTGTCATAACCATACTGAAAATGGTGTTCAATAGTCTATCCATTTCATAAAATAATGAACCGCCATGCCTAAATAAAAATATGGCAATCAACACCACCACAAGGCACATGATGATGTTGCAGATAAACGATGATATGCCACGCACACATTCCACAACACTTTGATCCATGTCAATCGATCTTATCGTGTGCTTGGTGTCTCTTTGTTGTTCTTCATAAAATAAATTCTTTAGCATTTTGATATATTTGCTTCAGCTTGGCTTTTCTCAGAGTATCCGGACATTAGTCCTATGAATCTAGTCATGTAAACGCAGGTCTTTTTACCGTTCTTTCTTTTCGATAATTCAAGACTTGTGTTCTCTTTCATGCACCTCTCCATTACCTTTATCCCGCTTGTTGCCTTTATCACATACGGGTCCCCATCGGGTCTAAAGTCCGGTCTGTCCATTGTTGCCACAAGCCTTTGTACCGTATAGTATTTGAAATGTGTCTCATTACCGGATTCATCTTCTATATATTTCTCCAACTCAGTTTCCGGCATCTTATAATACTTTGATGATATCGAAATAGCTTCACTAAAATCTTTTCCGTCCTGTATCAGCTTTTTTACAAACATAACAGCCTTATAATATTCTTTTGGGATATACATCTTTTTTCCCTCCGTCTTTTCTCTAATATAATTATGGACGGAGATGTTGGCAGATTAGTAAATGACGATGCAAAATTACCTCAGAACTTAAAAAAATACAGCCAATCATTCCGAAATGACTGGCTGTATTTGATCATACATATCCGTTGGTGAGTTGCTTATTTCCAACTCATATGAAATTTTTTCTTTTCATTTACACATTCTTCCAAATACAGGTTGATCAACGTCTGATAGGGTATTCCCGTTTCAGAAGCTTCCTGCTTAAAATAATCTATAATGGTAGGAGCTATTTTTATTGTGACCTGCTTCTTTAATTCTTTCGCGTAAGGATTCTTAACTGCCTTGCTAAAATCAAATTCTTTTTCTAAAAAATCATCTCTTTCCTTTTCACTCATATTCCCACGCTCCTTTCGTAATTTTCTTTTTCATATCTTGTTGCTTTTCTTGATGAGATTATTCTTATGATTGATTCATGCCGAATGCAATGAACCACCAAAAGTATATTTCCCCTGTCACTGCATCCAAGAATACGAAAACGTTCCTCTATTACAGAATGACTTTCATCGTATTCCAATAATGCATCTTCATCGTAAAAAACAGTTTGTGCTTCTTCAAAACTTACTCCATGTTTGGCCAAATTGATTTGGTTTTTGTTCTCGTCCCATTCAAAGGTAAACATATAATGTCCTTTCACCATTGTTTACATAGTAATTATATTATATTCACTCCGTAAATACAATGGATTCTAATTATCTTTAGTATCCCCCAATCACGCTATTGCATCATACTTCAGTGCTTTCTTTTTTGCGTATTCCGTAAGGAGATTTATCACATCCTCTTTTGCGGAACAGTTGCATTTGCCCCTTACCTGCACGATGGTATCATTACGGACTTCGACAGTGAAATAAGGCTTGTCCGGCTCTTCGGAACGACGGACGAATAGAATAACCGCCTTGTTTTCGGCCATATTTTCTATATAGCCCATTCCCTTTTGCCCGACACAGATGTTTTGGATCTCGCCTTCCGAAACTATGTCATAGGCAATCTTCGGAGCCGTGACAAAGAGTTTACTATTATCCATACTGAAATCGTACTTCTTATGAATGCTTGGAAGTTTCTTATCCAGTTTGAAGAATACCGGCAATCTGTCTACCTGAGTCGCATCGAGGATCTTACTGTATGTGGACTGTTGCCATTCCTCATCAGAAAGTCCAATGCTCCTATATGTTTCCTGGATCTTCTTAGCAAGACGTTTCCTGGCCTCTTCCTTCTTTTTTATCTTATTAAGATTCATGATTTCATCATGCGACTTTTTAAGATATTTGGGGAAAACCAATATATTACTCTTTTTATTCCATTCACCATAATTGTCCCTCATTTTAATGTAGTCACACCACATAGTCAGAACAGAAGACGGTGAGTTGAATGTACTGTCTATCTGAGTCATTATGTACTTCTTTGCTTTATGATAGGTTGTGTACTGAAGGATGCTCCTTATGTTCTCAAATTCATGAGGTTTAAATAATAAGCTAAGCTCTTGTTTTTCATCATCTTTAAGCTTAGGAAATTCACGATACACCAGGATTCCCCTGTCGGTTATTGTGTCACGCCTTTCATATATTCTTCTATATGTCTGACGATCAACGCCAAATACCTCAGGAAGAGTCTTTCCGCGTATGTTGCATATGGATTCACTTAACCCGTACCCTTCATAAATTTTCTCTTTAAGCATACGGAATCCGGATTTCTCTATCCATTCAAAGTAAGGTTCCATTGCATGGCTCTCAAGGTAATCACTAATGCATCGTATTTCACGATCCTGCTTATTTATTTCAGGATGCTTTAATTCAAGGAATTCCTTAAAGCCTATATGTTGCAGGAAAGGTGTGCTGTCTATCAAGGAGTTAAGCCCCTTGGTATATATCCCACCCTTAGATGAAAACTTTCCAAAGTTGCAACCGATATTCATTATACGGTTTCCGCCGTACCCACGAATGGTTTTACAGTATTCCCATTTACCCAAGTTCCATTTATAGGCACGTACCTTTTTCTCCTTCACAAACTCACGCACTCTTTCCGTGAGATAATATTTAGGAGAGATGGAATCACCGTTAATGGACATTTCTACTCGGAAAAACCTGATCAAAATAAAGCCGTCACTTGCTTTTTCAAGCTTCATTGCACAGCGTGTATCTTTTATCTCCTTATGGTTTCTAAGCCTCGAAACGAATGTTACTTCCTTTTTACAAGAAGGGCACTTGCCTTCACTGAGGTGCTTAATCTTTCCCTTCAGGGACACGTTTTGCTTGCATCTTGTACAGTAACCCTCTTCTCCTTTATAGAAAATTCGATTACCAACATTAAAGGGAAGGTTTTTACAAAATCTAATAAAGTCTTTTCCTATGGGTTTTACCGGGGTATTAAGGGTTTTAGCCTCATCCTGCTTTCTGTCGTACGCCCTGTTGTAATCTTGATATGCCCGTTGCCATGCTATATTATCAACCAGCCTATCATATTCCTTTCCGGCATCCTTATCCGTCATTACGATTTTGCCAATACTGCTATAAGCATCTCCTTTTCTTATGACATTCCATGCATGGTCGCAAGCCGTAGTCCTCGTCTGATATTTTCCGTCGCTGTTCATAGTGACAAAAAGCTCGTTTTTTGTATCAACTGCTGTTAAACCGGAAAATACAGCGACATGGTTCTGCTTTTCGTTTGCCACCCAGACTTCCTGTATCAACACATCTCCATCTTTCTTATAGTATTTGAAGATGTATGATTGGTGTCCATTCGCTGCTTTCCTTGAAAGCTCACCAGTATCAGTACAAAGATACTGATAGCCTTTCAGCACTTTTTTAAGTTCCTTTGTCCGTTCTTTTCTGAACTCTTCTGTTAATTCCAACTCGGCCATAAAAGGCTCCTTTCCTGTGCACCTGCACAACTTTCGTATGCCACTTTGGGCTTTTCGTCATCTTTTTTCTCCAGAATGACTTTTGCTTTTTACATTTAAATTATGGGAGGGGATATTTCAGATAGACTTAGTCAGAACATCTGGAATGAGTACAAAAAAACAGCCTGCAACCGAAGTTGCAGACTTTTTATAAAAATGTACTTTTGGTTAGGTTAACATACTCATAAAATTCATCTGAGCATAACCGTTCCCGTTTATCTTGTAGGGATCATCCATACCCCAGATTTCAGAAGGTGTCAGGGGGATATCAGTGCTTTCCGGTTTTTCCTCTGTAACCGTAGTTTCGGTCTTAACCTCCGCCTTTTCTGTTTGAGTTTCTGTTGTTGCCGGTTTTACTGTGGCTTTGGAAGACTTAGCTTTAGACTTCTTTGTAGTCTTATTCTTCCCGGCCTTCTTTTTTCTTTCCTCCGCCTCTTTTGCTTTCTTCTCTTTCTTACTCTTTATCTTATTATAAAGAGCCTCACCTTCGTGATCATAAAAATCGAATATCCAGCCTGCGACATCTGCATCAGGGACATGATAACCGATGCCTCTTGAGGCCCCATAGGTATTATCCATGAATTCACCCATATTCACGGTGAATCGGGATAAGTCTCCGGATGATGAGTTTACACCCTTCTTTTTATTCTTCTCTGCTTCAGCTGCTTCCTTTGTAACGATATTTCCGTCATCTGTTGGAGTAAGCTGTCCCAATGCTCTCATCATAAGAAACTTATTTAGTAAATCTAAGTTAAGTCTCTTATCAAGAACTTTGCTTTCAAATGAAGGGTCTAATGCAACTCTCTGGTCTATGCAGCTCATATACCACATAAAGCTACCTAGAAAGTTCATTTCGTTCATAGAGGGATTATCTTCGTCCTTGCAATGGGCTTTCTTGATCTTATCAAGCTCCCACTGAAGTTTCTCTCTGTAATCAGAGAAGTCAGGGATAACCTCTTCCTCCTTTTTCACCGGAGTTTCTGTTTGGGCTTCCGGTTCTGATTCCTCGTCACACACTTCTTCAACCTTTTTCGTGGGTGCTTCTGCAATGAGACGGTTAATCTTGCCGGCAGCCTTTTCGGCATCCTCTTCTGAATCGAAACTGATATAATCATCAGAATCAACCTTTCCATTGCAAAGGTAAATGTCTGCTAATAAATCTACTTCTAAGAGTCCTGCCTTTTCTGTAATATCCTTAATTGTTTCTCTGTCGGCGGTTGTTGTAAAAGTGTAGGACATAAAGTCAGGAGACATTATAACACTTACTTTTACTTCTAGTTTTGAAGGTTCTGTCTCTACAGTTTCCGTTGTATTCACTTCAACCACAGGTTTCTCCTCTGTTTTTACCTCTGTGACAGATTCCGTCTCTTTATCCGTTTCTTCAACCTCCGGTACATCATCTTCCGGATGTTCGCTGAGAACCGGATCATCAGGAGTTATTTCCTCGACTTCCTTAACTTCTACTCCGTCAAAAATCGACAATGCAAGTTCTGCGCTTATTTCAAGGTCGAAGTAGAAATGGCCTTCGGCATCAAAGTGTGCCCCCATTTTTTCCATATGACCTCTGATGCTTTCCTTTCTAATACCTGTGTGCGCACTTAATTCTGCGCTAGTCTCAGGCTCGTTTGATGTTGTAAGAGTATATCCCTTACCTGTTTCTAGGATTTGAACGTTCTTAACCATAAAGGTCTCTCCTTCTGCGGTGCTACCGCTCTCGTATGCCCCGTCGGGCTTGTCTGTCATTTTTTCTCTCTAAATGACTTATGCTTTTTTCAAATAAATTATGGAAGGGGATGTTTCTGATAACGTTTGATTGTATTAAAAATAAGCATAAAAAAAGCGGTCACTCCGGGAACCGCCTTTCTCATATTCTATTCACTATTAATTCCATTTTTAAATCATACTTTTAAACAGCGTAAACAGGATGGCAACCACAATTATCGTATAAATAATGTGAATGACTTTTTTGGTGATTTTATAAACTACAAAGCAGCATAACAACATACAGATAAGCGCTGGTGCGATACCCATTCCTGTAGCATCTGAAATATTTGTTGCTGTATCACTAATTGTTTTACTTAAAATGCTTAATTGCATTATATTGATTACCTCCACTGACTAGTCTCGCTCTCAGGATTCTGATGTGTTATTCTCTCTTCTTTTGCGCCGCTGCTCCCGGTTGTTTTTCTCAGATTCAAATAACTCTACCGCCGCATCTGTCAGTTCATCCGGCCATACTTTACCGCTCGAGATCACTTTTGCCCATGGGCATAATTTTTCATAATCATGATCAAACACGACCGTATATGGTGGACCGCACCTGTCATCCACATCCATATACAGATGCCTTCCTTCAGTAATCACCTTGTAAACTTCGTCATCACTTACCCCATTTTCCAGCTGGTCATAAATCTCCTTTGTGATTTCATACAAATGATAGGATCCCATCCCACCACGTTCAGCCGTATAAAGATTTCTTTCCTCATCAAAGCAGGCTTTCCAGCCGATTCCTTTTTTGAATTCCATGATCATCCTTTCGATATACTTCTACGGTTAAAAGTATTTTGCCCCCAGAACTGTAACCAATATGATCTGCAGGATCATTATGATCGGGATACCGTATCGGAAATACCAGTGTCTGGTTTTATGATGAAAAAAATGCATTCCCAAAAAAGCTCCGATACTGCCTCCGATCACAGCTACAAAGATAAGATCCTTCTCTTTGATCCGCCATTTACCTTTTCTCGCCTTTTCCTTATCTACGCCATACATCAGAAAAGCGATGACATTGATAAGGATTAGATATGGTATTGATATATTGATCATTGTTCTCGTACTACCTTCTTAATAATCATTAATCACAACGCCTTTCCGCCGGAAACCTTTATAACCTGTCCCGTAATCATTCTCGCCTGTTCACTTGCAAGGAACAGAATGGTTTCCGCAATATCCTGCGGCCGAATAAGTTTACCCATAGGTATCAACGGAATAACCGCCTTTTCAAAATCCTCGTCTATCCATCCGGTCTGAGTCGGACCCGGAGCAACACAATTTACTGTGATTCCATATTCTGCCACCTCAAGGGCAATACTTCTGGTCAGAGCTTCCAATGTTGCCTTACTTGCACCGTAAGTGATCTGACCTGCAAAAATCTGCGCGGCATCCGTAGAGATATTAATGATTCTTCCATAATCTCCTCGATGCTTTACAAATTCACGGATCATCATGATACTTCCGCGAACGTTGACTGCAAATGTATCATCGATTACTTTTTGTGTAATAGTTTCAATGGTGTCACATCCGGTTTCGTCGTCCGTTGCGGCATTATTCAGTAAAACATCAACCCGGCCATATTTTTTCAGGGCTGCAGAATATATATCCTTTACCGCATCCTCATCTGAAATATCACTTTCCAGAACAAGGTAGTCTGCATTCATTTCCTTTAGTCTGCCTTCCACCGCTTCTGCAGTTCCCGCATTTGCTCCATAGTATCTGTCTGCACCATTTCTATCCATCTTAGCTACATCAAATGGTCTGAATACTTTTTTATATACCAGGACAAGCTTTGCTCCCTCCCGGGCAAATGCAAGCGCAGTTGTTGCTCCAATCCCCCACGGGTTATTGGCTCCTGTAATAATTGCCACTCTGTCTTTTAGGCCGTAATCAACCATATCAATCTCCTCTATAAACGCATGTTCTCACAGATTAACAATGCACGTTTAATGATATTATCATACCACAGAAATATGATGTATGCGCGAAAGCAGGAGCTCAAGGCCATGGGCGCGAAAACAAGGGGATCCTGACGGCTTGTTTTTAAAGAAATTAAACATAGAAGAAGCACGATTCCCGTTCCTGAAATCGTGCTTCTTTTTCAGTACAGATTAACTACCTACTTAACCATTATTACCCTTCTTTTTACAATTTATCCCACCTCAGTTCAAAAAGGCGGCTTCCCTTGATATGACCGCTTTAAAATATACACTTATTTTTTCTTTAGTTTCAATACAACCGCAACGCTTGCAATCAATATTGCTACCACAGCACCGGCAATAGCAATGATACGTCCGATGTCTACGCTGGTAGTATCTTCTACAGGCTTTACCTCTGCAATCGTCTCAGTTTCTTCTGTCTCTGCTTCTGTTGTTTCTGTAGTTTCATTCAATGATTCCTGAATTGCCTGAGCATGGGATTCAATAAGGGCATCTCTTTCGTTCTTGATCATTGGCTGGAAAAGCATATATGAATCAAACGGGAAGACATCTCCTCTCTGAATCATCATGATTTCAAGATCGTCAAGAAGTGTTGTGTTATTTTCCACAATCTCGTAGTAGTTTCCGAAAGTACCCCTATTATATTTATGGGACCACGTACATCTGATTTCATTGTTCCATGCAGCTCTCTCGTCCAGGTCGAAATTTGGTGAACCGAGCTCATAATAAGAACCTACGGGAAGAAGTACGTCTGCAGCGAAATTATAGTCTCGCTTTAAGTCTATGTCATAGACCGTTTTTCCGTCTGTAATCTGATATGTTACATGGGTGATGGCTGCCTCGTAGCTTACTAGCTTTACACGAAATGTGCCATAGGTTTTTCCGTCGGAGAGATCTATTATTTCTGGTTCAACGTCAAGGGGGCCTATGCTTTCATCCACTTCATGATTATCTTCTTCTCCAGCTTCTATATCTTTTCCTAACGATTTAACCTTGATCTTTACATTCTGACACTTTGAAGTATCTAATGTCTTAGGAAATACTTCATACGTGTATTCATCGTTTATATCTTCATTTGAAAACACCGTAACATCATAAACACCGGCTGATATAGGGTATGTTCTGGTGTAACCGTTGTTCGGTAAATCCTCACGATACTTTAGATCGAAATCTATACCATTTATCATGACATCAATCTTCATGTTGTAATACTCTGGTACATCTGCCGTGATTTCTACATCAACTGCATTTTCAGGAAGAAAGTCTGAGTTCAGATTATCTACCCTTTCAGTTTCTGCAAATGATGCGAATGCAGCTATTGTCATAATCGCTGTTGCAAAGAATATTGTTTTAAATAAGTTTTTCATATATTTCTCCCATATTACTTTTATTGTTCATACGTTAATTATGCGTGCGAATATTTAATATAGCACATGATATAAAGGGTATCCTAGCATGGTAATTTAATTAAATATCCTATATCCAACTACAAAGTGATTTCTCCACCACTCACTAAGATTTCTGTGAACCACTTTCCCATTGGATGATGAAGCATCCATAATGGTTCCGTCTCCTACAATAATTACGATATGTCCACTAATAAGCATGACATCACCGGCTCTAAGTTCATCGTAAGAAGTAACCTGAGGGAACGGCTTATCTGATATCCAGTTAGCTGTGGTTCTGTACGGAACGTTTACACCAGCCTGATTTAAACACCACCAGACATAGCCTGAGCAGTCAAATGAGTTAGGACCTTTTGCTCCCCATACATAAGGGCAGCCGAGCTTTGACGATGCTATTGAAAGGAATTCCTTAGCCTGCTCTGATGCTTCTACGCTTATATTGCCGATTTCGAGGTAATTATAAATCTCTTTTGCATAATCTTTTCTTTGGCCAAGATCTTGATAGTATTTACCGTCTTTGGCTTTATTTTTATTTTCAGCTTTACCACCCGTACATCCCTCAACCACAACACAGAATGCTTCGCATGCCATTTCAACATCTGTTACAGTCTGCATATTCGAACTATCATAGCGGCTCAGATACTTATCTAAGGTAGCACCATAATTTCCTGTTGCCGGAGCTGTACCCTGAAGCTCTGCTTTCAGGAACTTCACCTGGCCCTCGACTGTATCATAATCCGGTATAGTTTCAAGGGCTGTTCTTCGTTCTTTTCCCCATTGAACCAGACCATAGTATGTTTTTGAATCTGACAGGGCTGAAGGTTTGAAGTTCGACTCTTGACGGAGATTTCCAAGTATTCCTGCAAGCATGGCGTTAGAAAGATTAAGGTCCTGTAATCCCGATACTATCTTTCTCATATTTTCCATCTCTTCCGTTGATAATCCAGGGATATCCATTACGGATAAGGTAGAGCTTGAAGTTACATTCAGTTCATTCGGATTAAAATACTGCGGTGAATACTTAACTGACTCCTGATTGATTGACATATTTATCCTTGAGCCGTAAATGGCTGAAGGAGCTACCTTATTATCTTTATCAGATGCGTATGCGCTAACGGGGGACATAACGACGGTTAAAAATGCCATTATACCCGATAACATTCTTCTCATTAAGTCACAATTCCTTTCACTGTTTTCCTTGAGAGCGTATTTAGTTGTTCAAGTAAGGTAATATATCGCTGTAAAAATCGTTGCTAATACTAAGAACCGTATAACTGATTCTTTTAAATGACTTATTTTGTTTTTGGTAAACAGTGTTCCCGATGCTACATAAACTATCCCCATTAGGAAAAGTACCGGAATGTAAATAATAAGTGGCAATCTGATCATGGTAACTCCTTTCCACAAAACAATTATGCGGACAGTTCTTTCTGTATCAGTATTTTTGGAGAATTATCTTAAAAAAAATAAGTGAGCATATTTCAGCCCACCTATTTAATAGAAATTGCGATAACGTAACGACGTCCAACATCGTTGGATGTATCGTCGTCACAGGCGACGAGCGTTACCGCGTCGTCTGTCTCAATCCTAGTCCCTGTCTTATCAGAAAGGAACTTTGAAAGAGACTCCGGGGCCTCTGGATGAAGATTATAGTAATCATCATCCGCCTCGCTCTCATAATAAGAGACTATTGTGAAATACTTCACCGTCTCATCTGTTACAAGAACGAGGTTTTGGTGATTTTCCAGATAGTCGGGATCTTCATAAAATCTGAGTCCCCCGAACATCCAGTTTTCTTTTTGATTCCTCTGGACACTCATGTTGTGTCCAGCTATAACGTGGTTTCCGTTATCATCGAAATCAAAAAGATAATCACCTTGTTCGTCAACGGCACCGTCACCAAAGATACACCCCGGATAACTTTCCGGTTCACCTTTGCCATTATGGTGCAGGTAATAATCAAGATCCTCCTGATCATTACCCTTACGTTGATAGACAGGGTACTGGAGGACGATACCTTCTTCTCTCATTGCAGAACCGCATAGATTCTCCCTTTGGATATTGGAGTCAAGGATCATGATGTACCCTTGGACGTCTCCATTATCCTTCTGGAGTCTCCTAACCCCTTCCACCATAGCCCTTTCGTCATCAGAAAGAGTAATGGCTTTATGGGCAGTTGTTTCCTCTGCATCTTCCACCATTGTTTCCGGCAGAGTTTCAGCTTCAGTAAACATCTCGGCTTTAAGTTCGTTATAAGACTCAGCAGCCTGTTCCTTATCTCTTGCACGTTTCACTGACAATGTCACGAAAACCGCAGCAAGTATTATAAGGATAAAAGTCATTGTTTTTTTCATTTCTACCTCCTCTAATGACTTATCTAATAATCTACAAACAGATTATGGAAGGGGATAACTCGGATAACAAAAAAATCTGCCGGGTTTACAGCAGATTTTTTAAATATTTTTTATTATGAGAAGATCTCGTCCTTTACTTCGCCGGCTTCCTGAGCTGATTTCTTAGTCTGGAACTCTTCTGCCTCTTCCTCTGTTCTGCAGCCAACACCATACTCGGTTGAATAAGGAATTACTTCTGTCACAGTCCTTAATATGTTGTGAACGGTATGACAGTACGGGCACTCAAGCTGTTTTGCGTATTCTCTCACCTGTATTGCTCCATCTACAAATACGTGCCCGTCTTTTTTTATGTAGCGGTAATCCATATCTGCGATCTTACCGTATGACTTCATAATAAGGAAATCATGACGGTTCGAATCATCATCCTCCTTTATTCTATACTTACGAGGTACATCAAGGACATAATTGGTGATCCGCTGTCCCTGGTCTGTAGTATAGATCTCCGGCTCGTTGCTGGCTTTTCCGATTATGGTGACTCTGTTTGAAATCTCCGAACGCTCACGCATATTCTTTGTTCCTTCAGATGGATCAAGACCCTTTGAAAGGACCTCTGTGAATACAGGGTTTACATATGAAAGGGTTTCATTAAAGGAAATAACAGAATGCTTTCCTTCTTCATCCTCACAGGCTTCATTCTTACATAAGCAATGCTTTGTATAGTCGTGGGAAGCAAGTGTTCCTCTAATGAGTACCATATCTCCCTTTTCCCATTTAGCCATCTGCTTCATGATTTTTGCATTTTGTGAAAGGACGATGGGGTTATCCATTTTGATCCTGTGGTCCTTGGCACCATAATCCCTGATACCTCTGATGACCGCCACGGTACAGATTACCTGTATCTTCTTAGCGTCCGGCTGTCCGGGCTTATCAGTATATATTTTTGGTGCGCTCGACACTTGGCCGTACATTGTGACCTCATTGTGACGTGCCATTCTAAATACCTTCTTTCTCCAAATAACTCTATTATCTCGTTTACTATCTAATTATGTACGGAGTTTTAGCCGTATTAGTTTTTTTTGAAAAATTTTTTAAAAAAAGAACCGGCTTAAGGATATTATGAAGCCGGTTCTTTGATAATCTGTGTGAATGAGACGGGCAGAGCAGCGCTGCATCTGTATGTCATAAAAAAATGGAAAAGCCACAAATTTATATACAATAGTAAATGACAAAGGGAATAACAAATAAAGAACAGGATCCTGAAATTGTTTATGCGGATATATTCCACCATACCCGCTGGCAGAGTCCAGCCAGACCACACATGAGTCTGTATGATCGTGCGGCTCAATTTGCTCCATTTG
>JAGAXP010000154.1 GCA_017940955.1 Oribacterium sp. | reverse complement strand
GGTCCTGAATGCTGATATCTCCTGAAGATTATCATCAAGCATGACTGCTCCTATTTCTATAGTTTCCATCCTGCAGATCCTTCTTGCATCTGATTTCTTTGCGACATAATTCATCTCAAGATCAACAACGATATGTTTCATAGGTTCCCTCCTATATTTTGTTGAAAACGGTAATCCTTTGATTATTATGGGAACATCATAATATAGAGCCCAGCGAAAAAAATGTACATAAAATTAGTGCATGATATACGGGATATATCATGCTTTTAAGTTATACATTCTTGTTATGATGTAATGGAGCATATCTTATGACGATTAAAGCTATTGCTATAAGCAGTGTATGTCCTACAAGCTTCAGTACAACAAAAAGTGGTTCATAGAATACTGCGTTTATCAGAAGTAGAAAAGATATCAGATATAAAATGCCCATGATAGTTAATTCTATATAGAAATTCAATGTTCGTTTGTTTTTATATGACAACACTGCAAGTCCAGCCCAAATAGTCGCAAGTAGTATCAGGGTTGACCCTGTTGCATATGATCTTTCGACAGATTTTAGAATCTCAAACATTTCTTTCTCCTTAAGCTATTCCGAATTCCTCTTTGACACTTCTGTAGTCCTCGTATCTCTCAAAAACAGTAGTTGCAAAACCGCTGTAATCCAGCATCTTTCTGCCCGCAGCATAGCTATACATAAGCACCTTAAGTGCTGCCTTTGCTTCATTGAGATTCTTTGCCGCAAAAAGGTTTATCCGCTTATAACCGCACTGCTTATTGTACGTGGCCACCAATGCGTAACAACATTCCTTCGATACAGGGTGTTCCAATCGGTATTTGTCGGTGACATCTACAATACGGACCTGGGAACACTTCTTTAAATTAACAGACTGTACAGGATTCTGACTAAGTATCCAGTAAGCATCAGGCTCCGGCCCGCAGAGCTCGGATTTTTTGTACTGGTCAGGTGACTCTGAAAAGTCGTATAGCCTTAACCCATTATTGTATGAGAGAAGTATTGAAGCGTTTCTTTCTTCAACATTATCCAGCGACTCATCACCGTAGAACCGTAATATCTTTCCGTCATGTTCATCACCAAAATGAAGCGCCAGGGCATAATGACTTCCACTGTAAAGAAGTTCATTTGCCCTTAACCTGTCAGAATCGTTTTCGCATTTTGCATAGATTACGTAATCATAGTTAAGAGCTATAGTACCGCTCGAATTTAAGATAAACATTTAACTTCCTCCGCAATAAATCAATAATCTTATACTTGAATTATGAAAGCGGATTTTTTATTCTGGCTTCGTTTTCTCGGGTTTTTCTATGTGTTCTAAATGATTATGAGCGGAGTTCTTCTCTTATTAGTTTTTTTCGAAAAAAATAATGCAGGCCTTTCAAAAGCCTGCATTAAATACTTGGTTCAAAACCTGTATGATTTTATTAATTTCGCATCGTTAAATGGATAAAAACAGAAAAGCACCTTTGCAATGATATCTGATTCTTCTACAAAAGGATCATTCCAAAAACGTGAATCCTCTGAGTTATTCCTGTTATCTCCAAGCATATAGTAGCACCCTTCAGGAACCTCTAAATGAACCATAGGGTAGCGTGTCTTATCACATATCATTGGTTCTGCAATGTATTTTTCATTAAGCGCCTTCCCGTTCACCATGACGAGAGCTTCTTTAAATGTAGCTTCATTATAGAATGTCCCCATGTTTAGAACATCCGAAGACTTTATATTTGTCGGCATGATGTCTATAACATCCCCCGGCACTCCTATAATGCGTTTTGTGAAATGTACTACTTTGTTATGTGCATCGATTTCTCCGCATTCCGGACAATGACCGGTATCGTTTTCCTGATACATCGCACCGCAGGAACTACATGTATATCCGTATCGGAATATGACAACATCACCTCTTTTGATGGAGTCTCCCTTGTAAAATAACCTTGAGCCTACTACTCTGTCCCCTGTCATCATGGTGTTTTCCATTGATGATGAAGGGATATAAGCAACCGCCAATACGAAATTTGATATTATTCCGGCTGCCAAGATAGCAATTATGATGCTCCTGAAAAATTCCTTTACTTCTTTTACCATGGTTTAATTAGCGTATTCGTTGAAAATTGGTGTAAATCTTCTGTTCCAGGCATTTATGGCTTCAAGCTTTGCCTGCTTTCCGTCATTGTTAAAGTCTTCAGCTATGAATCTGGATCCTCTGGCACCGCATCTTGTACATTGAACATAATAATTCCGGTTGGGGACTCCCTTTATTATGGTCTTTGATTTTGTCTGTACCTTTGGGTTTCCGCCACAAAATGGGCAGAGCTTAAGCTCCGGATAAATGATCCATCCAGACTCTGTTCTTGGGAGTTTTTCCTGTTTATCTACAATGCCCCTAACTCTATAGAAGATAAAAGGAGTGTTATCCTTTTCATTGATTTGTTCTTCTTCAAAAATCTCATATTTCTCTGACATATGATGCCTCTCTTTCTTGCTGATTTTTGAGCCATAAAATCAACATGCTTATTCTATAATAATTATGTAGGTTTTCTAATCTGATTTTTCGTTGCTGATAGGATTTTTCGGTTGTTTATTAATTCTCCTACAGAATTACCCCCTTTCAAAAAGAAACCAAGTTTTAATACCTCAGTATCTTTTTGAATTTAAGGGATCACTCATGCCGACTTTTCTTCAATAGTCTGTTCTTTCTCAAGTTCCTGCTTTGCAAGGACCTTCTTGATATCGTTAGGGTTCGTTGAAAGAAGCGTGTAAAGCTCATTATCACGAGGATATATATTTGCAAACGGCACAATGCTCTTTCCGGTATAAAGAAGTCCGTGGCCGGAATCTGCATTCTTGATAAATCCAAGCTGTGACTCTGAAAGATGAAGGAGGGAACCGATCTGCATACGGTCTTCAAGTGACTGGTTCATCATCATAATGAATGAGCAGTTATTGAAGATACCACGGGATTCTCTGTTGGTGAGAAGGTCTTCACAGTTCTGTGTCATACCGGTTGGCACACCACCGTACTTTCTTATCTGCTTGAATACGTACATTAAGAATCTAGCGCAAGATTCTGACTGTGTAATCATGTAAAGCTCATCAATGTAGATAAATGTTCTGCACTTACCCTTGTTTCTGATGGTTCTGTTCCAGATATCGTTAAGGCACACCTGCATTCCCATTTCACCCATTCCGGATCCGGCCTTTATGGCTGAAATATCATAAACAGTGAATCGTGAATTTGTATTTACGTTAGTCTGATAGCTGAAGGTTCTGAAGTTACCGATACAGTACTTCTCTATAGCAAGTGCGATATACTCGGCTTCAGGCTCCGGCTGACGTTTGATGAGCTCGTAGAACTCAGTCATGGTAGGACAGATCGTAGTATCAATGGTCTCCCGAGGCTTTAACGGCTTCTCATTATCCGGATTATGCCTGTTGTAACGTTCAATCTCCTCATTCTCTTCGTCTATTGCGACATTTCTTTTGGTCATTTCCGCAATGTAGTCCTCATAAATGAGACGTACACAACGGTCAATGATTGTTACCTGAATGGTATTGAGACCATTTCTTCCGCCAATAGCAGACTCAAATATTGAGCAGATGTAGTTTGACTTTACTGTAATAGGATCATCACCGTCCTTCTCATCTGCAGTAATGTCAAGATCGAAAGGATTTATATGGTTCGAGGAACCGGGTGTTATTCTTATTACTTCTCCTCCAAGGGCATTTGCGAGCGGTGCGTATTCTGCCTGCGGGTCGATGACGAAGATCTCATTGGTTGGATCCTTCAAAAAAACCTGTGTCATTTCTGCCTTGGCAGCAAAAGACTTACCGGAACCGGACATTCCGAGGATAAGGCCGTTGGAGTTCTGACCTCTCAAGCGGTTATACATGATCATATTATGGCTTGTTTCATTTATGCCATAGTAATTACCGCCTTTCTGGATGAGCTCCTGGCTGGAGAAAGGGAGGAAAAGGGCTGCCGATACAGTATTCATGAAGCGGTCAGCGTAAATCTCCTTTACTCCGAGAGGAAGGGTTGTGTTTAAGCCCTTCTCCTGCTGTTCGGTGAGCTTTGCAAGTGTGCAGAGCTGGTCACCGGCTTTATTTATGGCGATTTCAGTATATTTGTTAAGCTCCTCAAGGTCATCAGCAAAGATAGTTACTGTCACAGCCATAAGGAATGCCTTCTGGTCTCTTACAGTGAGATCCTTATATACGGAGTCTGCTCCTTCCTTTTCTTCCTGAAGGTCCGGTGAAATAAACTCTGTTGTAAGTCCCTGCTTTGCAAGCCTCTGAGCGCTTTGTGCAACGTTAGCCGAAACATCGATCATACGGTTACGGACAAGCTTTATAGCTTCATCCTGTCTGTATGGGGCGTAATGCACTGATGTAAGGCAGTTACAGCCTATCTCAGAAATAGAAGTGAATATCTCTGCTGAAAGCTCTGTGGGGAGATTTCTGAGATAAAGGGATCGTGCGTACTTGTCTCCTATTCTCATGTAATCTCTCTCAAAAGTAAGAGCGTTAGGGCCTATGGCATCCTTTGTTGTAAGTCCAAGTTCAAGGAGCCATGGGATGGAGAAGCTTCTTGCTTCTTTTCCATCAATGTTCATCTTCTTAAAGAACTTGATATCCGTGTCCTGATTATAGATGTTGTAAAGAAGCTCAAGCCTTTCCTGCAGCTCCATAGGGTCTGTCTGATAATCAGTGATAGTTTTTAACTTACTTGATATCTCCGCATCAATACGGGAGAAGATACCGTTTGCTATCTCTACGTTTTCAGCCTTTACGGAGATAATGAGATACTTGTCCTGTACGATTGAATTCTGTCCTTCAGAAATCTTCTCCCTGAGAATGTTGTTTAAATCTTCTCTATACACATCAAACTTGTCATTCTTCTTCTGATAAAGGACTTCTCTCTTAAACTCATCCTGGTCAATCTTATGTGACCATATGACAAACTGGGGCCTTACGTCTGGCTGGAAGTAATTAAGAAGTTCCCCGTATGCAAAGAATATCTCGTTCTGGACTTCCTGTGTGGCTGTGCGGAAATTCGTATCAGTGATCTTGTATGATTTTGTATAGATGTCATCCTTTGTTTTTATGATACCGTTTAGGAAAACCTTAACGTAAGGAATGGAATCCTGTACGTACTTAGGCACGGTTATCATTTTGATAAGTGCCTTTCTCGTTTTCTTTATCTTCTTTTTACTTGTATCCTGTGCCTTGCCGTTTCTTTTATCGGCAAGTCTCTTTTGTTTTTCTTCTTCTTCATCGAAGATAGTCTTTATTGAGCCAACGTCACCGGAGAGATCCAGAGACTTATCCTTTTCTTCCGATGCCTTGATATTATCTACGTTGGTAACAGTTTTTTTCTTACCAAATAACCAATCGAACATAATTCTCCTTCAAGTCCAAAACATTAACTAATAGGCTTCAAGTCGGGATTCTCTTTAAGAAACTTCTCAAGTCTCTTTTCATGTTCCTTCTTGATCCTTTTTTCAGATTTTTTTCTTCCCCTTTTGTCAAAACTGTCGTCTACATCATCAAAATATTCATAGGTGATCTTGTTCTGCACAGCCAGGTTCTCATAAATATTTACTGTCCTGTAGGGTCTCCGTTTATGTCCGAAGTATCTGTTTATCAGCACTTCTTTTGCGTACACATAGATTGGCATGTCCTGTATGTCTACGTATCCGCACATAACAAACGGAGCCATTACAAACATCATTAAGTAGTTGCAGGCTTCCTTTCCTACTTCATCAGTCCATACACTACCAAGTCCGAATTTCACGGCACACCCAAGTGCGCCACCGATAAGGAGAAATGATATCTGACGAAGTGTAAAACTCATGAATATTTTCGTTTTGAATTTTCGTACATCCTTTGGGATAGGCATTATAACCATGTTTATATTCCTTTCATCAATGTGCGCCTATAATATCTTCTGCAATGGACCTTGCTCTTGCGAAAAGTCCTAGCATCGTAAGGTTTATTGCCATCAGAGCTACAGGGTCATAGAAAGGGATGTGTTGTTTCAGCGTGTTTGTTGCGTAAAGAATTACGTACATCACCACACCTGTAAGCGCAAGGGCAACTATTTTTTTGATATATCTGACTGCAGATGACCTTAGTGTGTCATTGTACATATCAGCTATAGCGATAGGTGTGAATGTTGCACGCACCATTATTTCTATGATGATTGAGTAGACAGTGAATGAAGATACAAGCTGGATAATACCGTTTCCTAAAAAATCAGAAAGCTGACTTCCTATTGCACCAAGTGCATGAGCGGGAAGTGTCTGGCTTGCTACCAATAACTTTCCGGCCCATGAACCTAAAGTCTTAACATTTGTCATAAGGTTTGCCGTAGCATTCGCAATGGGGTTCATTTCAATTATTGTCTGTCCAAGTGATGTAGCTAAAGCATTCTTATAGAGCGCATACTGTATAGCTTCATCGGTGATCGCACCAGTGAACTTAGTGACCATATAACCGCCCCAGTATACAGCGAAACCTATAATGGTCTTAAAGTTGTATATAATCCAGAGTCCAAAAAACATTTTGAACATCGTTGTTCCGAAAGCTTCCTGTGAGAACTTTCTATCGGCAACCATTTCTGAGAGAGTGAGACAAGAGAATGCAACACACATCGTAAGGCCATATCCCACCATAAGATCCGTGAATGCTGAGGTACCGGTATTAAGGTCTTCAAGGAGTGTCGACATGGCACCATTATTAAAATCACTGCCTTCCCATTGAAGAAGCTTTATTTTTTTGGCTGCACCCTTTACATCTGCTTCTTCACCAAACTTGGCATCCAGAGTTGCACTTGTAGGTATGCCAAGCTGGCCTGCTGTCTCGACAAAGTTGTTTATCCATTGGCTTGTAAATGTAAGTGGTGCTTTTGCTTTTGAACATACTTCGTTTATGATATTCGTACCTGTTATAATACTAACCTTATTGTTGTCCGAGGCCGATACTTTAGATAATGCGTCTTCCAATTCATCGACAAGCTTATCTCTTAATTCAGCGCTGGAAGTATCCTCGGATGCTCCTTCTCCTTCTTCAGGGTCTATCTGCTTATACTGGTCTTCGTTCTTGATATCATCAAGTATTCTGTCAGTGTCATCATTAAGAGAAGAGTCGAGGGAACCTGCAAAACTGGAAACCGCCGGAACAGTCACTGACAGAATGAATGTACATAGCACTACTCTTGCGAGAATCTTTTTAATATTTTTTATCATTATTTATTCCTAAAATAACAGGGCCCGGGATTTTGTTCCCAGACCCAGTTGTTATTGTTATGCGTATTAAGCGATGATATTTGCAGCCTGAAGAATCGTAGGAAGACCGAAAAGAACAACTCCACCGATAAGCTTACCAATCTGATTCATAATCTGTGAAGAATCTCCGTCTGAACGTGAAGTAGCAATACCTGCGGTACCGTATACTACAAGACCGATTCCCATACCTCTTAGGACATAGAATGCTACCTGAAGAAAAAGAGACATAGGATCTGTAGATGAGTTTACTGTTACCTTGTAAGACTTTCCAAGGTCAACAGCAAGTGCCGGCATTACGTTTACTGTCATAATAAGATATGCAGTCTCTGCAAGTGTAAGTACCCTGTTTCTTAATGTTTTGATATTTGCTTTCATACTGTGCTCCTTAAAAAATAAATGATTGTTTTGATATAATTATGCTAGCCGGTTTTTTGGACTAGACAAAAATTATCGTGTTTTCAACAAGATCTTTCAGAGATTTTTCAACTTTTTTTTGTTCTTCTGTGAGTTTTCTCTCAGGGTTGGAATATAGTATCCATAAGGTGAACTCCAACTGACCAACTGGGTCTTCGGCCAGCTCCAAAACATCTTTTTCCTCCGGATACCATGTTCGGTCTATATACCCCATCTCTACAATACTGTTGACGAGCTCATCATATTCCTGGTGAGTCATCTTAATCTGTGTCTTTGTATGTTTCTTAGCAGACAATGTTTCTTTCATGTGTCTTTTCACTTGTACAAAGATTTCTTGTCACATACAGCGGATAATCTGCTTCAAGCGCCCCCCTTTATTAATTTTTCATACCTCTTCTTCGGTACAAGACAATTATGGGGAGTGTTCTTTGCGTATTAGTATTTTTTGGAAAATAATTTGAAAAAATTTTTGAAAATTCTAAAAAGGCCGGAAATCAGTGGAAATGGAGGGTTTTTGCAACAAAAAAAGCAGCTATTCTTTTGAATAACTGCTTTAAATGGGTAAAAAAAACAATTGTAATTATTTTGCAACTTCCCAGCCTACAAGCTTTCTGGTCTTTGAATCGAATGAAACGCCAATCTTATAAAGCTTTCTTTCGTCAGCAATATATGGAAGAGCATATTCTTTTGTATCGATTTGAGCGAGAGCTGCTTCAGCTGTATCATCCCTCTTGAATTCAAAGAGGTAAATGTACTCATCCGTGGTGACTCTGCAATCGATACGTCCGCTATATGTATGTATTTCGCAATCGGTCAGTTTTCCAAGTAGTGTAAAGATGATATAGATGACAGATTGGAAATAATGTTCAAATGGATCTGCTTCCGTGGTGTACGAGATACTTGCAAATAATCCTGTAAAAACATTTCTTATGCCGTCCAAGTCTCCTTTTTCTACATAATCATCCAAAGTGAAAATATCTAGTCCATACCCCGGTGTAGCCTTTGGAATATAGGAAGGCACGAGGCTCTCTATAAAACCATACTTTACTTCATCGTTTGGAAAACAAAGTGTATACTTTCTTTTCTTTATGTCGTAATCCGCAATCGTCAGATAACCGGTTTGGTAAAGCAATGGTATAAGGTCCAGAGTTTCTCCCGTATAATCTCTCAACACAGCTTCGCTTGCAAAGATGGTTCCATCAGTGAATTTTCTTAGTTCAAACTGGACTTCCTTTACCTTATTTATAAGAAATGTTGGAGTGCCCGTTTCAAACCAATATGAGCCAAAGTTCTTATCGAAGAAAGAACTTAAAACACTTAATGGATTATAAACTCCTTCTGCTCCGGGGAAGAAATGATAACCATCGTACTGTTCTTTTAACAAAGAAACATATTCACTTTCTTCAAGGTGCATTTTCTCGGCATTTTCTCTAACCTCTTCGCTAAAATATGTCATCAACTCACCTTGTGTAATACCACACAAAGATGCATATTCTTCCGTCAATGAAATATCTTTTAGCTGGTTCAGGTCACTAAAGATGCTCACTTTATGAAATTTGGTGACACCGGTTATAAAAATGAACTGGATCAATTCATCACAACTCTTAAGAGTACTGAAAAAGCCCTTGAATACCTCTTTATTGTGTGTCTGTAACAATTCATTATTGATGACGTCTAGAAGCGACTTATCGTATTCATCAACAAGGATCACGCTACGGAGTCCCGTTTTTTCATATGCTTTTCTAAGCAGCTTCCGGAACCGATCTGCCAGAACACTATCCTGATTTTCAAAACCATACTCTTCTTCCCACTCTGAGAGCATAGAGGATATTTTCTGCTCCAATGCGCCCTCAGTCTGATAGTTGGCCCCATTAAAATCAAAATAAAACACCGGGTACTTTTTCCAGGCCTCTGCATTATCTTTTTCCAGAGCTTCAATCGCAAGACCCTTAAATAAATCCTTTTTTCCTTCCCAATATGCCTTCAATGCCGAAAGTAATAGACTTTTTCCGAATCTTCTGGGTCTGCTCAAAAAATATGGCACATTGTTATGAACCAGCTTATAAATATATGCTGTCTTATCAACATAAAGGAAATTATCCGTACGTATTTTTTCAAAGCCCTGTATACCTACAGGAAGCTTTCTTATTGTCTCATTCATTTCAATCCTCCAATAACTAAAAAAGAGGAAACCCCTATAGGACTTCCTCTTAACTTCCACAGGAAGTCCTTTCTAGAATGCATTATAGCATAATAAATTGAGCTATGCTCTTTTCGGCTCAAATCCTTCACGGTCTAGTTTTACCAGAAGGTCTGTAAACCTTTTAATATCTCCGGCATGTCTTGCAAGAAAGAAATCAGCCTTGGTCTGCCTTCTAAGTACGGATATAAAGGCATCACGTCCGTACTTGGTGATAAGCTCATCTGCATCTTTTGCCGGGTGTTCAGGAGTATTGTATTTCATTATAAATACGTTTAATCCGAATTCCCTGAGGATGTTAATGGAACTTATCATTGCACTGGTGCCGGCCTCATCTGAGTCAAGAGCCAGAAACACTGTCCTATAGTCAGTTGCAATCCTTTTTGCGTGCTCCTCTGTAAGAGCTGTACCAAGAACTGCAGCACTATCATTAAGACCGGCTCTCTTCATTGCGATGAGATCCATGTATCCTTCGCATATGACTATGGCATTCGCTCTTTTCACCCCTTCAGGAACCTTATACGGATAACCGTAAAGGACCTTTCTCTTGGAAAAAAGCGGACTGTCCGCACTATTTATATATTTTGGTGCTGCTTTCTTTCCATCTTCTCCTTTCTGTTTTTCTGCCTGAAGTATCCTTCCTCCAAAGGCAATAACATTGTCATGCCCGTCGTAGATTGGGAACATCACGCGGTTTCTGAAAAAGTCATATACTTCATCTGAGCCCACTGATTTTCTGCAGAGTTTCGTTGCGAATATGAGATCATCTGAAAACCCGCATTTTTTCAGAAAGTCATAGAGTCTATGCCCGTATGGAGCGTATCCGAGACCGAATCGCTCTATTGCTTTTTCAGAAATGCCTCTTTCTTCAAGATACTTGTGTCCGGGATTTCCATCTTGTTTTAAGATAAAAGCATAGTATTGTTGTGCTTTTTTATATATAGGAAGTATTTCCGGCATGTCAGTGTCTGGTATTGGGATTTTAACGCCTTCCTTCTTTTGGAGGAACTTGTCTTTGTTTCCCATTTCTCCACATCCATAGCAGACGTAAAGATCCTGATCTGTGTCCACCATGAGAGTTTCCGTTTCTCCAAGGCAGAAAGGACATCGTCCTTTATAGAGCCCTGTTTTTTCGTTATATGAAATTTCCGTGTACTTCTGTACACTCTGTCTCAAGTTGCCCATTTTTTCCTCTTTCGATGACTTTTAGGTTTTCGTTCATGATAATTATGGGAGGGGATTGATCATATAATAAAAAAATTTCAAACTTTCTATCAGCAGCTATGTTCAAAGTTGACGGATAATTATTTTTGGAACAGAATTAAGGCATAGATTATTTTGAGGTAAATGAATATGAAGATTACAAAGGATTCCATTATGTTCCAGAACGGAACTTACAAATTAAATAACGGAGGTAGTGTTGTTTCTGACGGAGATCCAGTCCAGGCACTTGAGACAATATCACTTGAGGCACAGGCAGCAATTGATCATCTAAACAAGGATTACGATGTGTTTCCGTCCTCATTTCTCTACGTAGACGGTAGCAAGGACGGTGTATCAATTCAAGTTGTTAATGAATCAGATGATACTGATCTTGTTTCTATCTATATGGGAGACAAGATCGTGGAAGTTGGTTCACTCAAAGACATAATAAAAGGGCTTGTCGATGACATTGTACTCCATGAAGAAAATCTCCTTGAGAATTTCCATGAAACAGCGGAAGAACCATACATGCGTAACCGTATTGAAGATTCATTGAAAAGACTTATGGACGAGCCGGTTACCAAGAGACCGTTTTTTACGGTGGTTGACGGTGAATTATAATTTAAGGGCACACAAAAAATCCCAGGGGCATAAACCTCTGGGATCTTATTATATTTATTCAGCCAACTGACAGTATCTTCTTATCAAAAGAAGACTCTCCTACATCTTCACCATACCAATTCGCAAGATCTGACACGAACTTCTTTACGAAGGCGTATCTCTTTTCCTGTGAAGAACCGTCATGAGGCGGATAAATAAATCCACCTGTGACATTCCGGTTTTCTCCGGAAAATCTGTTAAACTTCCTTAAAACCGTATACGTAAAATTAGTATAGGCACGGAGCTGATCTTCCAGGTACTTTTTACTTCCGTCGAAGGTTCTGTGGCGGTCTGCGGTATTATCCTGACCTAGGACACGTCCATATAAGCTATGGCCATCCGGATCGTAATAATCCATCAGCCCATCCATACCATATGTCTCATATCTTTCCTTGGCTTCGTCAAAGCATTCAAACCATTCAAGGCCCATTTCAACAGAGTAGTCATACTTAAAGCTCATTCCTCTTGCGAGTACAAACCTCTCAAATGAAAACTCAATATCTTCTGTCGGAGTGGTTGCGATTTTTGCTGCTGTATTTACCATTGCTGGTCCTTTCCGGGTTTTTTACCCTAAAAAATAAAACAGCAAGCCAGCTGAAACATTAAATGCTCCAGATGACTTGCTTAAAATCATTACAAGATAAGTATGGAAGGAGATATTTCAGATAATCTCCGAAATCTATTTATATTTAACTTTAAAGCAACAAAAATGCCTACATCTTTACAAAGAAATCAGCGCCATCGCCAAATTCTATACAAAGTCCTGTTTCATCAAGACTCCAATATTCGAAATCTGTCCAAGCGGTATATGAACCATCAGAATCAAGTGTAAGTATAGCAGTTTCATAAGAATTACTTACAGTGTAACTTCCGTCTTGATTACGAATTACAGTTACTGCACCGACTCCATTATCAAAAGAAGGAGCTTCTCCCGCTATTTTTGTGTAAGAATACTGATATATACCTTCAAGTGATGAGCTCACATGATATGAGCCTGTATTTGAGGTTACAGCCGGTTGACCATTCCATGCTCCATCAGCACCAACATAGTAACCGTCAGGTGTCCATGAATTTGTTAACATGACTCCGTCGCTTCCGAGATAGTAATTCCCAACCCATTTATTAATTGTCATGCTACCGTCATCTCCAAGATAGTACCAATTACCGTAGTTATTAATCCATTGCCCTGCAAACGATGGAAATGAAAACAGGGTAAAACATAAAGAAATTATCACCGACTTCTTAAGTATATTTAGTTTCTTATTCATTTCATCCTCCTTCTAATTAATTTGATAGAACGGTTCCACCACAGCCAACTATCTGTTTAAACTCCCATATATTCTTAGCTTTATCCAAACAACTGAAGTATTCCCTGAGTAGTTTTGTCAATCTGCCCTAGAATATTTTGAGCTGATTGGATTAGGATTGAATTCTTATCCAATTTGGACTTCTCTTTAGCAATATCGGTATCTCTGATCCTGGACTCTGAACTGATAACATTCTCATCCATTACTTCATTACTGGCACGTGTATGCTCTAAACGATTCTGCTGGGCACCAAGCCGTGCACGAAATTCAGATACCTTATCTATTGCATGCTTGATATCCTCTACGTTACTCTG
>JAGAXP010000153.1 GCA_017940955.1 Oribacterium sp. | reverse complement strand
ATGCCGCCGGTGAACCGGATAACACGATCCGTCAAGATATATTGAACAATATCTGGTTGTTTGTACCTCTCGGTGCTGCATTGTATGATCCGAAGCATCGGCTCAGATGGTTTTGGGCTGTTTTGCTTAGTGTCGGAATTGAAGTGTTGCAATATTTTATCGGGATCGGGCTTTGCGAACTTGATGATGTATTCAGCAACGGACTGGGCGCTATTATTGGTTATGTGACGGCGCATGGCTTGGGGGTCTTTAAGAGAACTTTGGTGGCTGAGAACTATGAATGAGGACATTTACTTTTCATACCGCAGGCGTTAAAGAACAGGAAAAGAAAAACTCCCCGAAGGGAGCATGATAAATGAATGCTTTACTAACCGATGACTTCGCCCATAGAAGAAAGAGTGATTTTATCGTAGGCATTTGCTTTATCGTTAGGATGAGGCTCCAGACCGATGATGGTGATCTCTCCTCGGTTTGGACCGTAGCACCAATAGATGCGTCCTGCGGCAGGAGTTTGATTCTCAATATATGACTGCCAGACTCTGGTTCCATAACGCCTGGATAATGAGGTGATCTCGTGAGTTTCCAATCCGGGATGACGAGGGTTTTGCTGAAGGTGAATGAGCGCTTTTCCCATCTTCTTATGAAGCTTTACTTCGTCTTTGGTTGCAGAACCGGATTTGACTTTAGAACACAAAGTATTCCAAAAATCCTGCATCTCGGGGATGCCCATAACAATACTGTACATAGATCAATCCTCGAATTCTGATAAGTCGATGGGTGCGGATACATTTCCAGCTTTCATGTTTCTAACTGAAGCATCCATCATCGCAAGTGTATTTGCAGAAACCTGAAAAGGAACAGTAAGCTCTCTGGGTTCCAAAACGATAGTGCCATTATCCATTTCCTGGACATGGTAGTATTCAAAACTTGTGCTGCGTAGTGTAAGTCTTCTTTTTGTTAACTTCCAGAAATTTTAGACCTAAAAAAGCCACTGAGTCGTTTTTTGATTACACTCAGTGGCTTTTATTCACAGAACTTCCGGCTCTGAATTTATATAGTGTAAGATATCTTCAAAGGAGCGTTTGCTCTTCATGACTGCAGTCATTAGTTCTTCTGCCTGTAACGATTTCTTCTTATCCAACAGTTCCTTTAAATGGTCCGTTGCAGCTTCATACTTTTGCTTTGTTTTTATTACCTCCTCCTGAGCAAGCTCTATTTGCTGATTAATCACATCTATTCCTATTCTTTTTCTGCCTCTTGCCATTATTGATTTCTCCTTTTACTCATTGACGCTTTTAATTCATCGCTGATCCATGCAGCTCGATACTCGATGTTTTTCTCTGTCAGGTCAAAAGCATTCAAGATTTTTTTCTGCACTGATGTAACCGCATGGTCTAATCTATATACATTATCTGTCTGCCGCGTCATTTCGATCTTTTCAAGTTCTCTGATAGCTGCCGGTACTGTCATATAATTCTGTTTCTTTCCAATTCTATTCATTTCGTCCAACAGACAGGTATATAGCTTGTTTCGGATTATCATGGCTACAAATTCTATAAAAATCTTGGCGGAAGTTGATTCTATAGAATGTACTCTCAGGCTTTTGTCTCCCAGATATGTTTTGTCTCCACGAAACGCTTTTTCCGAAAAATCTCTGCTCTTATAGATATGCAGTGCTTCTTTAGCCGTCATTTTATCCGAGGTCACTATGACGAAGTATCCACACAAATCCAGTTCCCGCTCTGTTACAGAAGTTTTTTCTTCCGGCATCAGGAAAATCTTACCGGATTTGTCATAATGAAGATAATAATATTTGGAAAATCTTGGTCCAAAAGTTTCCTCTTTATTCTGATGATTCATCATATACTTTTTCATTGCCTTCAAATCGTCCTCAAAGCGCAATCTTTCCGAAGCCTCCTTTGAGATGTTGTGATAGATATGAAAGTATCTTTCTTTTGTGTCAGACTCATAGAGTTTCCTCTTTACAGTTTTCCCATACACTCCATACCCATCCATATCACAGGCACGCTTATTTTCGAAAGTTCCTTTGTGCTCCAGAATCAATGAGGAGACAAGTTCCTGCATTCCCTTGATCATAATCACGAAGCTGTATCCGCAACGATCCATATGTTCAATGTTCTTTTTGCTGAAATAGCCGCGATCAAGAATGAATCCTACCTTTTTGTACCCATAACCCTCTGCTTTATTCAGCATCTGCTTTAACTGAGATATATCAACGATGCTTCCAGGATACTTTTCGTAAAATAATGGTTCACGATTATTAACATCATATCCAACAGCATAATTAAACACCGGAAAACCCATATCCACCTTAGCTTTACCGTATTCAACAATCTCCACATCCCCTGCCTGACTGTTTTTATTAGTCGAATCATAGGAAATATATATCTTTTCACGATGGTTCCGAGACCCATTCCATTCGTTTAGAAAACCTGCACTTTGATCAGCTGTGATAGAACTCAAAAATTCTGAGACCGTTGAATCACTGTATACTTTCATGTCCTTGGTGAATAGAGGATGATTGTACGCATAATCAGGGTAGTATTGACCTGCATTATCTTCGGTGATGATACTATAAACTGCAAGGTCCAGAAAAAGCCCAAGATCACGTTCCTTAAAGTACATTCCCAAAATTTCTTCCAACTTATAATCCTTGATGATCTTACGGATCACTATAAATGCACCGGCTCTAAGGCAGCTGCTCCTCTTTGACCTTTCATCCGATATAGGAAGATCTGCCGTAGGGAAGTAAGTCAAAAAAGTTTGATTTGGCTGTATCATCATCCTGTCATCCGAAAGCTTTCCGATTGTTGCACGTTTCGGATAGGTGATCTGTTTTTCAGGATCGTAAGTCCTATCGTATTCGTACTTCACATATGTCGTTCCGCCTCTTTTTTCAAAAATATATTTCCCTGGCGCATCAGGTAAATCCACCCAAAAATCGTAGTACATAACCCCTCCTATATTTAGGTCTATGTAGACCTAAATATAGGATACCATAAAGCCCGCATTTCTGCAAGAAAAACCGCAGAAATACGGGCTTTTTAAGTCTTTCTATTGGCCCATTTTTGATTTAGGTCTAATAATCACTGGAAGTTAACACTTTTAGAATCGAGTTTGGCATCGTATTCTCGGATAGCTGTTTGCATATTCAGGTCCTCCTTGGGAAAGAATGAATGTGGGAAATCCCACTCCTATATTATCAGACAGGATCGGATATGTCAAGAGCGTGAGAAAGTCGAGTACCTGTCACCCTAAAAATTTTATAAACTTTTGTTCTCGGATATTGACAAGGGTTTTGTTTTGAAATACAATCCGAAAAATAGTATATATTTGTTAACTTGTGACTACCGATTTTAGAAATGTAGATTTGATGTTATAATGAATAAGGTAATCTAGAGGATTTTGAGAAGGGACAGGGAGTGCCTGTCTCGATTAAATAGATATTT
>JAGAXP010000008.1 GCA_017940955.1 Oribacterium sp. | reverse complement strand
TTTTCCGACTTTTAAGCCATTATAATGAAAAAATCTTATATTTTCATTATTTTTGAAACAAATAAATTCCACCCCGTGGAATTTACTTCTACAAGATGGAATTTAGTCTTACAAAGTGGAATTAAGAATTACAACTGACCATCCTAACCAGTAAGGCGGCTAACTCATGACATTTTCGTGAGTTAGCTGCTATTCCGTATACCGCATCACTGTATAATTCAACTGTTTCTCCCTACTGATGTCCATGAGAGAAGCTGGCATCTGTTTTCATAATCATCCATCTTTTTAAAGAATTCACTGTCTGACACTTCAAGTTCTTCTGCCTTGGCAGCATCAAATATACCGGATGTGTTGTGATATAATCCGATCTTTCCCGCTTCTTTTTCATCAGAGAAATAAAAATCATCCCATACGATCTCTGTGCCGTCAGGACTCAGATGATTTTCACCAAAGATAGTGATTGCTGCCCCTCCGGAACCGCTGTAATAGAAATGATCGTCTCCCATCCATTGATAACTGCTTCTTGCCCAGCCATCAAATACGCTTTGTACTTCATCATCTTTTAATGTGAATAAGTTGAAAATGTAACTCCTTGGTTCGTTACCACCAAACTTTTCATCACATCCTATGATCAGCTCAGGAATTCCATCTCTGCTTACGTCTTTCAGTACATATCCAACTGCCTTTGTAAGATCATCATCACCAGGATACATACATTTCTCCATCAGTCCGTTTGATACGTACTTGTATTCCTTATCATGATCATAACCATTGGTTACTACTTCACGGACCTCCTCCAGAACCGGAGAATATAATGCTTCATAAGCAGCCAGATCCGCACTGTCAGGCTCAGACTCGTTTCCTGCTTTATTTGCAACTTCATCCATGCTTGTAACATGAACCTTACCATCATTTACTCTTTTATATTTTCCGTCCTCCGGAAGTACATCAGGAAATTCGGAGTTTTCAATTTTCAGAGTCAGATCATCACCGCTGACTGTATATTCACATGACATTTCGAAAGGCATTCCGCCATATCCAAGACGGTTTGCCTGGCAGGAAAATGTCTCCTTCCCGTACTTACATCCGCCTGCCGCATAGAAAACTTCAGTTCCCGGGTCTTTCTTGTACATATATAGATCGGAACCGGTGAATTCAAGATAAAGATCCGCTCCCTTTACATCATCAAGGATCCATAAACCCTGTAACTCCTTATCTCCCGCAGCATCCCTGTTTAGATAAACAAATGCATCTTCAACCCTGTCATCCTTCTGAAATAGTCTGCTGTTATCATTTTCCGGCACAAGGAAATCATCCTGTTCAAAGCCTTCAAAAACTATTCCTTCATCCGTAAGAGTGATATTACCCTTTTGACCCTGATCCCAGTATAATCCTGCATTTGACATCACTGAAAATCTAAGTTCGTTTACAGTTACCATATCACGATATTCGCTTTTAAGTTCTTCCGGATCATCCGGTATAAACTCACAAGCCCAAAAGCTGTATGCATTAAGGTTCTCGGTATCTTCTGCCATTGCCTGTCCGCAATATGCATAGAGATTGTCACCGAATGGAACGACATCAATGATATAGTACTCGTCATCACCGTTTTCACCACCGTAATGATAGCTGTATTTGCCTGCCAGACGCCTGGCAAGGGACTTGTTTTCTGAAGTTAATTTATCTGACCCGTTATTTTTGTCCGTAGATTTTTCTTCCTTTGAAGCATCCTCATTCTTTTCAGGAGCCGCCTCATCCCCTGTAGATTCAGCTGACTCATCATCAGATGTCTCTTTGTTTTCTTCAACAGACTCTTCCTGCTTTTCAGCAGCCTTGCTTTCCGGTGTATTTGAAACACCACCGCAGCCTGCAAGCATCGAGCAAGATACAGCACAAACCAAAAATCTCACTAAATTACTTCTCTTCATATAATTTCTTCTCCCCCTATAAACACATGTTTTTCGCCGTTTATCAATGACATACATATAGAGATCTATCAAGGTTAAAATACAGGCTGTAGTCTTCATACCACAGCCTGTATATAAACTGAACTTTCACGATAATCTTTTGTACAGCTCAACAAATTCAACTGCCATATCTTTTATAGCCATGGCGTCCATCAGAATATCCTGAGCATGTACCATCATAGACATCATAGGAATATACTCACCATTAATTTCCGATTGAATCATAGAGGTCTGAATCTGATGAGCCTCAAGAAGAGTTTCGTCACAATTTTTAAGTAATTCTTCAGCTTCTTCAAAATTTCCTTTTTTTGCTGCCTGAATAGCCTTCAGTGCTGTATCTCTGGCATCTCCGCCATTCACGATCATTCCCATGAGCATCTCATTATAATCGTCTTCGTTGAAATTATTAATATCCATACACATCTCCTCATAGTTCATCTATACAGGTTATACTACTTGTTCTATCGGTTCATTTAAACTATAGTATTAATACAAATTTCAACAAAACCCGCTCAAGTAATCACACTTACAATAAACAATACTTTTTTATTCCTTGAAATGACTCAACTGTATCTCACTTATGACAGCTGATCCAATGATCATTATTGCACCTATGATCCCTATGGAATTTAGCGGTTCCTTTAAAAAGAATGCTGAAAACAACAATGCTGAAACCGGATCGATATAACTAAGGATGGCAACCGACTGTGCCCGCAGTCCATCTATGCTTCCGAAATAAAGAACATACGCAATTCCTGTATGAACAAGACCTACGATAAGAAGAAGTATGATTGCAGTCAGGTCGAGTCTCACTCCGTAGAATCCGCCTTTTACTAAAATGTATGGAATCATGACCATACCTGCGGAAAAGAGCTGAATTACAGTTTTTTGGTAAGGATCTATCCCTCTGATTATTTTATTGATGATGATAACTATTGAATAAAATACCGCGGCACCAAGGCCGAACAATATCCCGGACATATTTCCGGTCCCTGAGCTTTCACCTCCGATAACACCTGACACCAGAACCATTCCCAAAATAGCTATGATTGCGCAGACACATTCTTTTAGCTTCAATCGCTCCTTAAAAATAATCGGGGACAATAACACGACTATCGTAGGCTGCATATAATAGCAAAGAGTGGCAATCGCAACTGTTGTATGATTATATGCCTCGAAAAGAAGCATCCAGTTGACTCCCATTACGGCGCCGGAAATAACAAGCCAAATTATAGTCTTAAGTGCCATTTTCCCTTTGGAAGTTCTATGGAATAAGCTGATAAAGATCAGAAGAAATAATCCGCCAAGAATTCCTCGTGAGAATGCCAAAAATGCGGATGAAACAGGAATATATCTTCTGAAAATCCCAATTGTACCGAAAATCAGCATTGATACAATATTCATCATTACCGATTTCCGTTCATTCACAGGTTCCTGCATTATATATCTCTCCTCATCGATTAACGCTGTTTTTCCATGGCTATGTCTTCATAAGTGGTTTTTCATCAGGTTCAGAGATGGAAAGTACACCAATAGCAACCGCGTCCACTCCTGTAATGTTGTTCTCTGCTATTTATTTCTACAGTATACTTTTCTAATATCTGTTCAGGTGGAACCGGCTTCATAAAAAAGTATCCCTGTAGTTTTGAGCACGCAATTTCCTGAAGAAAGCGAACCTGGCTTTCTGTTTCAACGCCTTCACAGATCGTATCAATCCCAAGAGCTGTTGCCATCTTCATCATCTCTTTCAGTATTATTTTTCCTTCTTCTCCATCATCAAGCCTTCCCACTTTAAAAGTGTGGAGTTTGAGTCAATAAAATAAAGCCCTCACATCTTAAAATGATTTTAACAATAAAGTCCGATATACTCTGATCAAGACAATCAGCTTTATGTGAATGTCCTATAAGAAACTCAGACTTTTAATGTTATTATACCCTCTTTTTCTTTAAAGTCATTCACATCATTTTCCTTTGCCTGGAACTGTCTTCCAGTCATACTCTCTTACTCTTCTAAATTCATATGGAGAACCCAGTATATCTCCGATCATTGCGCCTTTAACTGTCATACATGTTAATACCCATTCCGCCGCCTTTGGTCGGCGGCACAAATAGTGATGAAAAGTATTTTTCACACTATCTCCTTCCCTGAACTTTCCCGCGTTTTTTGAAATCAACATTTATTTCTTCACTCCAGTCGCTCTCATCAAGACTATCGCATGCTTTTGCGGATCCGTGGGTCTTCATCACCGAACATACATCTCTGGAGATCCCCGCATAGCCACATATCTATACCTTTTCTGACTGCCCCCATATCCATCTGTGATCCTATAATTGCAACATTTTTTTACTCATTACTATCTTTCTCCATTCATTTTATATTTGAAAAGGGAAATTTATTCATGTCCCTTATCCTGTCCATTGAGATTTCACAAATCCCCCCTAATACAGGACACCACATTTTATTATGCGATGTCCTGATCCTGTTTATTTGATATCAAAAAAACCAAGTGTCTGCAGCATCTCTATCACCTTCTCAAGATACTCCATATCTGTGATCGACCACCGAATTCCAAGCCTTCCCAAAGCCTGTACTGTGAACCGGTTATCACAGGCAATATCCTGACGGCGATTGTCATCCGTAAGGTCATAGTTAATAAGCGGTGAAAGAAATGCGTTGATATCATCATCTGCAAGTCCCTCTCTGAGCCTTTGGGCAAATGCTTCATCCGTTACTGCATCCAGGTGAAGACCACACAAATCCATTGCTGCCACTACGTCTGCCATATCCACCTCGTGAGAATTATAAACATGGAAGACTGTGAAATCTGACGGTGTACCTGCAAGATGTACAACTGCTCTTGCCGTCTCATCTATAGGTGAGAAATCGGTTTGATCATCCAGCTCTGAATACGGGATACATCCCAGTACTGCGTATGCTCTTAATGTATTCATGAAATTGTTAGTCCTGAAGTTGATCTGGAACTCTCCGTCTTCCTGTCTGCTCATTAGATTTCCAAGTCTCATGATCTTACCATCCAGTCCCTGTTCTGCTACAGCCTTAAGCACTTTTTCCTCTGCAAGATACTTGGTGTGGACATAAGCATTGGAGGTCACATCCTGACCGATATCCAATGAACATTCCTTAAATACGTCTTCTGAACTTACTCCATCTACTGCTTCACCGCATACTGATGAGGTAGACAGATGAATGAGTCGTGCCTTCTTCCTGATGCAAAGATTTATGAGATTTTCCACGCCATCAACATTAACCTGTCTTAGGAAATTGAAATCAGCAAAATGCTTTACACTGGCAGCGCAGTTTATAACTGTATCAAAGAATTCTCCTTCAAGTGCTGCTATGACTTCACTGTCGGTTATATCACTTTCTTTCACAAAAATCCTATTACCAAACAGTTCTTCATAAGCATTATCAAAGTAATAGAACAACTGCAGGCGCAGACGGCTTTCACCGCTTATATACGCATTTCCTTTCTTCTTGCCATTTACAAGACATATTATCCGGCATTTACTGTGGTCTATGATTTCCTTCAATACATGAATACCCATAAATCCTGTTGCTCCGGTCAGAAGTACATCTCCAAGGCTTCCGGCCTTTATGCCTGACACAAATTCACGAGTATTATGCGCAAGCACTTTTTCAATCTCCGGATTCTCATAAGTCCTATGCCCAGAAACTTTTTCTGCCTCTGTCCGCTCATCATTTTTGTCATCATGCTGTGCAGACTCATATTCCACATTGACACTATCCCTATGTCTTAGAATCAATTCCAGTTTCTCTACAGTCCTGGCATCGAAGATATCCTGATACTCCATAGGTATATTCTGAACCTTGGCTCCCATGAGTACCTTGGCTGCCGTAAGTGATGTTCCTCCCATCTCAAAGAAATCATCATCTATTCCGACTTCCATGTTAAGTGCCTTTGAGAACAATCCGCAAAGCCTCTTTTGAAGTTCATTTTCCGGCTGCTTTATGATTTTGTTGCTGATGACCTTATTTATTTCAGGCAGTGCCTTCTTATCTACCTTTCCGTTAGCTGTCATCGGCATCCTGTCCAGCTGCATGAACGCCTGCGGCACCATATAGGCTGTAAGATACTGTGAGATATGCTTTTTCAGCTTTTCAATGTCAACCTTTTCATCCGCTGTGAAGTACGCTGCAAGATAATCTGTCTCTCCATGAGCCACAATGACTACTGCTGTACGGATTGACGGATATGTTGCCATTACACTCTCAATCTCTCCAAGCTCTACCCGGAGTCCACGGAGTTTTACCTGATTATCGATTCTTCCGTGGAACTCGATGTTTCTGTCCTCACGGATCCTTACAAGGTCTCCGCTTCGATATGCCGGCATACCCAGGAGCTTTATAAAGTTC
>JAGAXP010000152.1 GCA_017940955.1 Oribacterium sp. | reverse complement strand
AAGACCTCTTACATCATCCTTTATGTTCTCATCAAGCCATGCTCTAACCTTATTAAGAGTGTTCTTATAATCAGAAATCTTTGTTCCGATAACCAGATCCTTAACCGCCTCAAGAGCGTTTGTGATCTTCTGTCCGCCGGGAACCTCACCTACACCTTCAACGCCGTTTGAATCCGTAAGGATAACGATATTCCTTGTGAAGTATGGTGCATGAGCTCCTGAAAGGTTAAGCTCCATACAATCGTGACCTGCAACAGGGAATACTTCCATTTTTGTAATTGTTGGGATCATTTTTTCTCTCCTTATCTATCTCTATAACCTTGCGTTTGTTTCACGCTTATTTCTATGACTGAAGTTTATTCCGATGTGAATGCTAAGTAAAACACATATAACTGAGAGATAACTAAGTAAAACTTCTTGAAGTTGATATATTGCTAAGTTTTTCTCATAAATGTAAAATACTATACATAACTGTTGCCCCTTTGATAATCATGATGAAATTGTTTTGAAACTCTTATAAGACCGGAGGATATATGGATTTCAGAATCTGTGAATATATTGTTGAAATTGAAAAAGAAGAAAACATCACCAAAGCTGCCAGGAACCTTTTTATTTCCCAGTCTGCACTGAACCAGCAGCTTCTAAAACTGGAAAAGGATCTGGGCACTCAGCTTTTCTTCCGTTCAAGGACGGACTGGCATCCTACGGAAGCCGGAAAGATATACCTTGAAGGAGCCAAAAAAGCTCTTCTTATCAAGCGGGAAACCTATAAAAAGATACATGATATCGCCCATACCGGAGAGTCAGACCTTAAAATCGGACTTACTACCGGAAGAGGAATCCATATGTTCACTTCAATCTATCCGGATCTCCATTCAAAATTCCCGGACCTGATAATCACCCCCATTGAAATGGGATTGTTTAAACAGACCGAAGCTCTGGCAAGCGGAGAAATCGATATTGGATTTGTAACATTGAGAAATGACCAGCGTGGAAACTATGATTATACGCTTGTGGGAAAAGAAGAAATGATAGTACTGGTGCCCGCCATGCATCCTATGTGTGAGAATTACAGTATGGATAACGGGCAGCTTCCCATCATCAATCTAAAGAACCTTGAATTCGAGCCCTTTACTCTCATGTCATCAAAATCCAGCAACCGCCAAATTGTTGATGACATATTCAGCCGCAATGGTTTTTTGCCTTCTGTTTTGATGGAGACCAATAACACAGCAAGTATTCCCTCCCTGGTTGAGACTTCCCTTTGCTGCGCTATAATCCCACGATACTATGCGGATACTCAAAGCGAAAAATACAGGTGCTTCGCCCTTCCAAGCCACCCCTCCTGGGATCTATGCGTAGCAACCCGTAAAGGTTCCTATCTCACCGACGCCGAGAAGGAATTTATAAAACTCGCAAAGGAATATTGGTTAAGACATCTGATCCCCGTACAGACAAACTGAACTGTTAAAACAAGCTATATAGATCATGTTAATCCTTGCAGTGTGTATTGACTGAGATAAACGTGAATGCTGTCGTTTTAATTGAAAAAAGGTGCTACCGGCTGCACTTCCGGAATTTCGCCAAACATGCATTCTTAAATCGAATATTATATATAATAAACACCCGGAAGTAAGATATCCTGTATCTCACTTCCGGGTGTAATCATCTTTTATTCTAGGTTATTGGTGCCGGATTGAATACGCAGAGGTCATTTGCAAAACCGTACTGCTCGGTGTAGGGCTTCTTAATGCCTGAAGCAACATCCAGGATGAAATCCAGAAGCTCTTCCCCCTGCTCTGCGATGGTCTTGTCACCAACTGCCGCGGGACCTGCATTGAAATCAATGATATCAAACCACTGATCCTTCATCTCGTTTCTGGAGCAAAGCTTGATAACCGGCGCAGCTGCAAGACCGTATGGTGTGCCGCGGCCTGTCATGAATACTTCAAGACCCATTCCGGATGCAAGCTGTGAAGGTCCGCATACGAGATCTGACGCAGGTGTTGCCGCAAAAATCTCACCATGTTTTGTTGGACGGTCTCCGGGTGAAAGGACCTCAACAATTGGTGATGAGCCGGACTTGGCGATGGAACCCATGGACTTCTCGATGATATTGGAAAGACCACCCTTCTTGTTTCCCGGTGTGGTATTGGCACCACGGTCAACACCGCCGTTTCTTAAGTATCTGTCATACCACTTCATTTCCTCTACAAGTCTCTTTCCGACTTCTTCATTTATACATCTCTCAGCTATAAACTGAACTCCGTCTCTTACTTCGGTAACCTCGGAGAACATAACTGTTCCACCGCCGGAAACAATGAGATCCGCCGCATAGCCTGCTGTAGGATTTGCTGTGATTCCTGAGAATGCATCGGATCCGCCACACTGCATACCAACAAGAAGATCTGAAAGAGGAAGCTCCTCTCTCTTTCTTTCATTTAGAATCTTGAGCTTCTTCTCTGCCATTTCAATGATAGCATCCATCATAGCCTGATATCCCTTGTGCTCCTGAAGGACCACGACATTATCCTTATTGTTAAGCTCTGGCCACCACTCACAGAAACGGTCTACTGTGAACTTCTCGCAGCCGAGACTCACAAGCATAAAGACGCCTCCGAAATTAGGGTGCATGGCAATGTTTCTGATGATTTTCTGTGGAATATAAGCATCCGGTGCATCGATGGCAACACCGCAGCCGTAAGGATGATTGATAGCTACTACGTCGTCAACATTAGGATACTTGGGAAGGATCTCTGCCTTTATCTTCTTTATGGCAACATTGAGAACACCGGCTACGCACTGTACTGTGGTGTTGATGCCGAGAATGTTTCTGGTGCCTGCATAGAAACCGTTTGGATTTTTATATCCCATCCAGGTAGTTCTCTTTGGTTTCGGAAGATCTGTCCTTAGGTTTGTGGCAAACTTCATGCTGTCAAGATCCGGAGCCGGCGCCATAATGAGATTTTTCTCATTTACCCAGCCGCCAACCGGGATGTCCTCTGAGGTTGTTCCCAGACAAACACCGTATCTTATAACCTCTGTTCCTTCTTTTAATTCCTTTAATGCTATTTTATGAGCCTGAGGGATATCAACCGCAGTTACTACACCCGGCATAACCTCTGTTCCCTTAGGCAGATCATTAATTGCAATGGCAACATTATCCTTTTCTGTTATCTGGATACATAATCTTTTGGCCATATGAACCTCCGTATCTATTAACATTTACAAAACTTTTCGTTCCGTGTAGAATAAGTATAATTTCACCATTGAGATAAGTAAAATTAATTAATGTTAACCTTCTATAAGTTTTACTAATTCAAAATCAGTTGCCGCTCTGCCTGATATCTGTATGCCGGATATCAGGGAAAACGGCTCTTATCGAGGAGATAATGGATACTAAATTAATTGAGTATATGATCAAGATAGCCGATGAAGGCTCCATAACAAAAGCGGCTGAGAAGCTTTTCATCACTCAGTCAGCATTATCGCAGCAGCTTCAGAAGCTGGAGAAAGAAGTCGGGACTCCCCTCTTTATCAGAAATAAAGCTGCCTGGGCTCCTACCCCTGAAGGTCAGATCTATCTGGAAAACGCAAGAGAAATGCAGAGAATCAAGCAAAAGACCTACACTATTATTGCAGATATGGTCAACAAGCATAACGGCTATCTTTCTGTGGGTATGACTCCGGGAAGAGGCTTCGATATGTTTTCCTATGTTTACCCCATATTCCATGATATGTATCCGGAATATACTGTAGAGCCAAGAGAACTTAGCGTAAAACAACAACAGGAAGCTGTACATAAGGGTGAGCTTGATATCGGTTTTGTTACCCTTACAGACGCTCAGAAAACAGGAGACGAATATATCGATCTGTATAAGGAGGAAATATATCTTGGCCTGCCGGCTGATTACCCTCTCAGTAAGGAGTACCTTCATTCAGATGACAAGTACCCCACTGTTCCTCTTACAGCTTTCCAATATGAGCCTTTCGTTATGATGTACAAAGAGTCCACCATCCGGAAAATGGTGGATCAGATATTCCGTGATGCGGGCTTTACACCTACAGTTCTTTTTGAAACCTCCAGTAATATGACGATCCTTTCCATGATAAAAGCTCATCTTGCCTGTGGTCTCCTGCCCTATCATTACGTTAAGCAGGAACCCGAGGGTGTCCGTTTTTTCAGATTGCCCTTCCGTCCTACCTGGAAGGTATGCGTAACCTATCCAAAAAATGCTTACCTCAGCAAAGCTGCAAAGGATTTTATAGACCTGGTAACGGAATACTGGACTAAAGAATAATTCCTATAAAACACAGAACAGGAGGGCATCCATTTTAAAAAGGTGCACTTCGCCAAAAACTAAAATCTGATTTCTAAAGGCTTTGGGTCCTCCTGCACTGGCAAATATACGGCTTCTGCTATCATCTTTCTACTTCGTAATAGCGGATACGAAGGCCTTCCTCTACTCTCATGCCTTCGCCTATAAAACGGTCAGTATGAAGGTATGATGCAAGTTTTTTTGAATCTGTAATGAACTTAGGTGTGCTGATCCACGGCTTTGGTCTTTCTCCGTTTGTGAACCAGGCATTGTTTTCCAGATAGATGTGGCAGTCATTGCCATCAGCATCTTTGCCTGTAAGCATGTATCTTGCCGACATATGTCTTACGCCCGCCTGATTTGTGATCTGGGTGTCTACTCCGCATGGTTCAATGATTCCGTTAAAGATATCACTCTTGACCGTACCTCCAAAGGGTATCATCTTAACGTGGCCTATTTCACTGTCAAGCTCCACGGTTTTATCCGGGAATGTTTCAACCATCAGCTCCATTACAAGTTTGCCTTTTTCCATTTTCTTCCTCACTTTCAATCTACAGGGCTTTAATACCTGAAAATACCTATACCTGACTATTCTACTCCCGAACATGTCACAAAGTAAAAGTGATGAAACTACTGCATAAATTATTTTTTCTAATGCTAAAGGCATGGGCTTTCACCCATACCCACCGGGGACGGTTCTCTCCGGCGAGAACCGCCCCGGTGAGTACAGCTCTTTTCTTAAACTCATAGCTATATTTAGCCATATAAATACCGACCTCCAATCGTTAGAATTTAGTCTGACTTTTGGTGGTCGGTACAATATTACCCGTGTCTTCTTTTTCTATTATTCCTTTATCTCTGAGAGCTCTTCAGAAGTGATTTCCCAAATTTCATATAACTCTTCAAGTCTCGCATCGTTTTTCTCGTGCTCCTTGTGAAGCTCCATGAGTTTTCCTACATCTGCTGCGATATCAGGATTCTGATATTCATCATCCAGCACCTGATTTCTTGCTTCCAGCTTCTGTATTTCATCCTCTGTAGTCTTAAGTGTTCTCTCAAGTCTCTGTAGATTTTTCTTTAACTCTTTCTGCTGAAGCCAGTCTGTTTTCTGCTCAGACTCCTGAACCGTAACCGTCTGAACCTGAGCTGCATTCTTGCTGCCTGAATTGTCAGCTCCCGCACTTCCGTATTTTCTTACATCCTCTTTCTTTTCAAGGTAGTAGTCATAGTTTCCGATATAATTGTCAAAGCGATTCTCAAAGAGTTCAAGTATACGACTTGAAGTCTTATTAATGAAATATCGGTCATGCGATACGTAAAGTACAGTTCCCTCGTAATTGTTTATGGCATCCTCGAGGACCTCTCTGCCCTGGATATCCAGGTGGTTTGTGGGCTCATCCAGGATCAGGAAGTTTGCATTACTCAGCATAAGCTTTGCAAGCGATACACGACCCTGCTCACCACCGCTGAGATCCCCTATACGTTTATATACGTCATCCCCGCGGAACAGAAATGCCGCAAGAACATTACGAACCTTTGTGTTATTCAGATACGGATACTCATCCTGAATCTCATCAAAGATGGTCTTATCCATATGGAGCACGGCATGCTCCTGATCGTAGTAACCTATCTCAACATTGGTACCCAGCTTAAAGGAGCCTGTATCCGCATCAACCTGCTGGTTTAGTATTTTAAGCAGCGTTGTTTTTCCGGTTCCGTTTGCACCGATCACAGCAACATGTTCACCACGCTTTATTTCAAAAGAAATATTGGAGAACAATGTCTTGGCATCAAATGCCTTGCTAAGATCCTTCACGGAAAGAACATCATTTCCCGACTGAACACTTGGTGTAAGGGCGAGCCTCATTTCATTGTCAAGCTCTACCGGCTTATCAAGAAGCTCTACCTTGGCCAATGCCTTCTCCCTGGACTCAGCTCTCTTAATGGACTTTTCTCTGTTGAACTGTTTAAGCTTGTCTATAACCGCCTGCTGGTGCTGTATCTCCTGCTGTTGATTGAGATAAGCTTTGAGCTCCGAATCACGGATCTGCTTTTTCTTAACGGCATACTCCGAGTAATTTCCCTTATACATGCGGGCCTTTCCGTTATCCAGGTCAATGATCTTGGTCACTACGTGATCAAGGAAATATCTGTCGTGGGATACCAGAAGAACAGCTCCGTCATAACGCTTAAGCACTTTTTCCAGCCACTGGATGGATTCGATATCCAGATGGTTTGTGGGCTCATCCAGGATCAGAAGATCCGGCTTATCCTGAAGGATTTCTTCAAGACGTTTTCTGGTCTTCTGTCCTCCGGAAAGAGTGTCAAAATCGTCTACGCCGGTTTCGATGTCGGCATGCTGCTGAGCGAGATAACCTATCTTTTTGTCTTTTGAAAAGGCAATAACGGTTTCGGAATCGTCAGGTTCCTCCACTCCCAATATACAGCGAATAAGCGTCGTCTTGCCTGAACCGTTGATTCCGACAATCGCCGCTTTTTCTTTATCCTCAAGATGGAAGGTTACGCCTTTGAGGATCTGTTTTCCTACATAAGTTTTATTTAAATTTGCAACATTCAGTATCATAGCTCAGTTAGTATATCCGAAAGTTTGAAATGGTGCAAGGGGGTCAGAGCGGTCAGGCATCCATTTGAATGCCTGACCGCTCTGACCTGCGCATGCCTCAACTTTTTATTTCTGCGGAACGCCCTTCATTGAAAGGGATATCTTTTTGCGGTCCTTATCTACTGAGAGGACTTTTACGTTTACGATGTCCCCAACCTTAACTACGTCGAGGGGGTGCTTCACGAATTTATCGGCGATCTGGGAGATATGTACGAGGCCGTCCTGATGAACTCCGATATCTACGAAGGCACCAAAGTCGATGACGTTACGGACTGTTCCGGCAAGTACCATTCCCGGGGTGAGGTCATCGAAATCAAGGACATCGGATCTTAATACAGGAGCCGGTACATCCTCACGGGGATCACGTCCGGGTTTTGCAAGTTCCTTTACTATATCCTGAAGTGTATATTCTCCGACGCTCATTTTCTTTGCAAGCTCGGGTATGGAAGCCTTTGCCTCTTTGAGTTTTTTCTCAATGTCTCTGGTATTACCATTCTTAACGTCTTCGGCAGTAAATCCCAAAAGCTTCAAAAGCTCTTTTGCTGCATCGTAACTCTCCGGATGAACCGAAGTCATATCCAGAACATCCTCTCCGTCACGGATGCGGAGGAAACCGGCACACTGTTCATAGGCTTTTGGTCCAAGCTTGGGAACCTTCAGAAGATCTTTTCTGGAAGTGAAGGCGCCGTTCTCTTCACGATATGCAACGATATTCTTGGCGATATTCTTATTAACACCTGAAACATATTCAAGGAGTGAGAATGAAGCTGTATTGACATCTACACCTACCTTGTTTACACAGTCTTCCACAACGTTTCCAAGCTGTTCTCCAAGCTTTGACTGGTTCATATCGTGCTGATACTGACCTACACCGATGGACTTGGGATCGATCTTAACAAGCTCTGCCAGAGGATCCTGTAAACGTCTCGCCATGGAGGTTGCGGATCTTTGTCCAACATCAAAATTCGGGAACTCCTCTGTAGCAAGCTTTGATGCGGAATAAACTGAAGCTCCGGCTTCGTTTACGATCACATATTTCACAGGCAGCTTACTCTTCTTTATGAAATCAGCTATAATCTGCTCTGATTCTCTGGAAGCTGTTCCGTTTCCCAGAGAAATGATGTCAACATTATACTTACGGATAAGTCCGTCGATAACGTGCATAGCCTCAGCCACCTTATTTTGTGGTGCTGTAGGGAATATAACTGTTGTGTCAAGCACCTTTCCGGTGGGATCAACAACAGAAATCTTACAGCCGGTTCTGAAAGCAGGATCCCATCCAAGAACAGTCTTTCCGATAATTGGCGGCTGCATGAGAAGCTGACCCAGATTCTCGCCAAATACCTTTATGGCCCCGTCCTCAGCCTTTTCGGTAAGATCATTTCTTATCTCTGTCTCAATTGACGGACTGATCAGTCTCTTATATGCATCTATGGCTGTCTCTTCAAGATAAGGTGTTGTTTCCTTATTCCTTCCGGCACCTATATGACGCTTCATGAAACTGATTATCTCCTCCTCGGGAGCCTCGATCTTAACTGTAAGGATCTTTTCACTTTCTCCTCTGTTAAGAGCAAGGATACGATGCCCCGGAATCTTTTTAATAGGTTCCTGATAATCATAATAGTTGTCATATACAGTTTTCTCTTCAGCCTGAGCCTTGGTCTTTGCGGCAGACACTATGAGACCTTCGGCATAGGTCTTTTTACGTATCCACTCTCTGAGACTTGCACTTTCTGCCAATGTCTCTGCGATGATATCTTCTGCACCTGCAATGGCCGTCTTAACATCAGGAACTTCCTTTTCTTCATTTACATACTTAAGAGCTTCCTCTGTAACAGGAACAGAGGATTTTCCCGAGAAAATGAATACAGCCAGGGGTTCGAGACCTCTTTCCTTAGCGATCATGGCTCTGGTGCGGCGCTTCGGTTTATAAGGACGATAGATATCCTCCAGTTTTACGGCGGTCTCAGCTTCGTCAATCTGCTTTCTCAATTCATCGGTAAGCTTACCCTGCTCTTCTATGGAAGCAAGGATAGTATTCTTTCTGTCCTCCAGGTTACGGAGATATTTTAAACGTTCATCAAAAGTACGGAGAACGTCATCGTGCATTGCACCGGTTGCTTCCTTACGATAACGGGCTATGAAAGGAATGGTATTCCCCTCATCTATAAGCTTGATCACAGCTTCAGTCTGTGTCTTTTTGATTCCCAGTTCTTTGGTAATGATTTCAACAATATCCATATAAATCTCCATTCCGCCGTCTTTGTTCGGCGGTACAAATAGTGATGAAAACTATTTTTCACACTAAATTCCTCTAAAAGCTTTTTAAAAAATCCCGATTATTATATCATGATAGCAGGCACAAAATAAACTAATCCTTTCCTAAAAACGCAAACGATTCCGTATGTTTTTTATACCCGTTATTGAAAATCATATCCCCGAAAACACGCATTTATAGATGAGAGGAGTACAATAAATAAACCAAATTAAAAATCATACCCACTTCCAAAGCCGGGCTTAACTGTTTTATGGAAATTTTTAAGATAAGGAGAAATGTATGTACACTATCGACATAAAAGAACGCCGTTTTGCACCTGCCGTTGAGGCAGTAAACGATCTTCTGAATGATGAAGAATATATGGATGAAGAAGTAATCCTTATCGCCATAGACGGCCGTTCCGGCAGCGGAAAAACAAGACTATCTACATTCCTTGCCGAAAAGTATGATGCCAATGTCTTTCACATGGATGATTTTTTCCTGCAGGAATCACAGCGTACACCGGAACGTATGGCCGAAATCGGTGGCAATGTAGACTACGAAAGATTCCGTGAAGAAGTCCTTATCCCCTTATGGTACGGCGATGATGTGGTCTACCGTCCGTTTAACTGTAAAACCATGAAGATTGAAAGAGAAAAGGAACAGGTTATAAAACATAAACGCATTAACATCGTAGAAGGTTCCTACAGCCTTCATCCCTATTTTGGCGAACCCTACCAGTTAAAAATCTTCTGCGACATAGATCCGGAAAGTCAGATGACCAATATTACAACCCGTATAGGTGATGATCCCGAAATGCTGTCTAAGTTCAAAGATACCTGGATTCCAAAAGAAAATGAATATTTCGAGAAAAACAAAACCTTCGAAAACTCCGACGTCTATATAGACTGGAATGATTGAAATTAACAAGTGATGCGCAAAGTGTATTGTTTCCTACACCAAGCGCATCACTATTTTATTGTTTTCAATCACTGTTTATCTGGAAGTTTCCTGCAATTAAATAGCTGTAAACTTAGTAAAACTCTACCTATAAGATCAGAATTATGTGACAGCAATATAAACAATCAACTGTATCGAAAATGATCATGAATAAAGCTTCTGTTCTACCAACTTATATATGCGTCTGTAATATCTTGCTCTGTGACGCTGACGTTCTATCTCCCTGTCAATCTGATAAAAAAGATAAACACTACCAAGACATATGCCATATCCAAGATATCTGACTTCCCTGAACTCACAAAGAGATGCTATAAGGCCCAGCACTAATAAAAATCCAACTACAAACTGAAATGTTCTGATATTGATCCTCATGTCATGATCCCCCTTTTGTTTTTGTAAACATCCGCCTTCAGTACCCACTACCGAAAGCATCCAATCTGCAAAACACGATGTCATCTCTTTGACAACACCCACAGTATAACACTGTACAAACGTTTTGTAAACAGCCGTTCTCAAAATATTTGTTCCGTGAATACCTGTTCCGCAAATTCCTGTTTGTTTTTACTTACAAAAGAATAATAACCAATCACCCCAACAAAAAAATGTACATAGAAACTCACCGGGGACTTATTTTGTTACTATTCACAGTCGATTAAAAACTGAATAAATTCATCAAAAAACGTGAGAATCTCTTGGTATTACTTGAGGTTCTCATTTTTTTGCCTGCATAGGTATATTTTATAACTAATTAATATACCTATTTTGTTT
>JAGAXP010000151.1 GCA_017940955.1 Oribacterium sp. | reverse complement strand
GTTCATGTAGGTCTCCGTTCTGTATATTAATTCTAAAAATTCTGCAGGAATTGATATATTATCCTGCAGATGAATAGTTTGATTCAATTACGAAGGTAAAAAGCTTATGACACAACAATCAATAGTTTTTAACCCGGTATCTGTTTATATCAATCCAAAATGAACTAATGCATTCTTTATTCCGTCCTCATCGATGTTATCGGTAACATAGTCCGCAGCGGCCTTTGCCTCGTCCTGTGCATTGCCCATGGCAACACCCATATTCACCATCCTTAGCATCTCGATGTCATTAAGGCTGTCACCGAAGGCATAGGTATCCTGTTTGCCAATATCGAAATATTCGCATAAGCGGTCAATGCCTCTGGCCTTACTGTAGGCAGCCTCCACGACATCGGCACCAAAATTCTTTGAGAAGGGCATGACATTTAACTCAGGAAATGCACCCTGAAGAACCTCGCTTCTTTCACGGCTTCCGTAGAAAGCAAGGGATCTTACGGGAAGGTTCATTAGCTCCCATGGATCCTGGAAATTCCTTCCCTGATATATGCCGAAGTAGTTTTTGTCAAACCTCATGACCTCTTCATGATTGATGAAGTAATCAATTTCATTTATCCTGCACCCTATGGGCATTTTTTTGTCGGAACAATAGGTGAGGATCTTTTTAAGCAGTACTTTGTCCATGAGCCGGTCCATAAGGACCTTATCCCTTACCTCTACCATGGTGCCGTTCATATGTATGAGGGCATCGGGGTCAACCTCCCTGAGATAGCCGATGGACATTTTGTTTTTCATGTCCCGGCCTGAAGCTATGATCACGAGATAATCCTTAGCCTTAAGCTTCTCTATGCTTTCAAGAGTGGACGGAGTGATCTTCCAGGTATTGTGATCAAGCAGTGTATGATCAAGGTCAAAAGCCACGAGACCTTTATATTTTTTATTATCAGACATAAAACCTCTTTCTAAAGGCTGAAAAACAGGAACGCCCCTATTGTAGCACAAGATTACAGCTATATGATTCTTTCTTCTTATGTGTTTATAAAACTTCTCCTTTCAACCAGTCCGGGTTCTGATAAAAATAAGTGCAGAAGCCAGAGTTAATTACTCTGATAACTACACTTTTATGGTAATAAAAGGTTCTGCCAATTCAGCAGTCAAATGTATACACATCTGCCTGGCTCGGCTTACCATACCCCCAATCCATCGTGTATATTTCCATAAACGGAATGACTTCTTCATGTTTTTTCCCCTTTTTTCAGTCTTATACTAGTACATCGAATAATAATTAACTGACACGTTATGTGCAGTTTTATCGTTGTAATACTAAGCCGTCATGACCGTTGAATGTGCCAGAAACTTAAAATTCGTTGTACTAGGTGGCGATTGCGTCTTCCGCCGCCCTTTTGTAAGCTTCTTCCGGAATGCCGATATCTTCAACGAAGATTTTCCCGCTGTAATCCTTTCCCTGTCCGGTCATAAGACCGGTCTTGTTTTTGCCGAAGGTTATGGTCACATCCGCTTTTATGCCGCACCCCAGGAGCTCGCCGGTATCCGTGTTAATGCCGGAGGGCGCATCAATGGCCAGTGTGAAGCCATGGCTGTGGGCATTGACCTCTTCGATGAAGCATTTGTATACACTTTCTACGGGGCAGTGAAGTCCTATACCGAAGATCCCATCGATTAAGACATCACTGTCTGGCAGCTTATCTCCTGCCCGGTATAGCTCTACCCACCCGTTAAGCTTTTGAAAGTAAAACATCTGATAGAGAAATTCCCGGCTTGCCTTTTCAGGCTTTCCAACGACCCATACAACCGGATCATAGCCTGTTTCCTTCAGCATTCTGGCAGCTGCCACAGCGTCGGCTCCATTGTTTCCAACGCCTGCCAGTACCAGTATGCGGGCATCTCTCATGTAGGTATAATGCCGGTTTATATATGTGGCTATCTTCGAGCTTGCGGTTTCCATGAGCTGAAGTGAATCAAAGCCCATCTCCCCCATGGCTATCATGTCCGCCTTTTTTGCCACTGTTCCTGTTATCAGATCCTGCATATGTAAAGTCCTCCTCTTAATGTATGTTTTTTCCGTTTAAATCTGACAATGCAGATACAGACCTAATCGGCTCCAAAATAAAATCTTTCATACATGAATGGTTTCAGTATAACAGTTTAACCATGCGAAAAGCAAAGGAACCGGTCTCCCGGTTCCCTTTAAAATGATGTATACAGAAATCCGTGCCTCGATCTCCCGAGGCACGGATTCCTGTAAGGTCATTTCTTCTTGTTTTAGTCTTCTTCACGATTGAGTTCTGCGTATCCTTTTATTGACTGCGGAAACTGCCCATGCACAAAGTACCGTGCTCGCTACAGCAAGTATACATACAGCGGCGGATGAGAAATTCACCCGGGATCCATTCAGACTGTCGATGATAAGATAATCCTCCATCAGATTGTTATGAACATAATAAATCATCGATGCAAGGATACCAAGCCACAGGAACGGCTTCCATTTGAAAAAGCGTTTCACAGGATCAAGATTCAATGCGGCAAGTATGAGTGCCGGTGCAGCGAAAAACTCAAAATAACGTATATAATCGGAATTGCCTATCTCTCCAAATACAGTCTCAAATCCAAGAACCAGCCGCACAAACAGGACCCCTATGATCATCACGAACCAGGTAAAAGAAACCTTCTTTCTCAGGGAAGGCTCTGCTTCCGTCTGGAACTCACACAGGAGAACGCCGATGAAGAAAGTAGCATATCCACGGCCGGTGAGACTCCACAGAAACGGTAACTTAGGTGTATGCGTGAGGCATATCCAACCCACAAGTACCATTATGCTGCACATACCCAGAAAAACATAAGAGGTTCCGGACAGCTTACGGATCAGGTAATAAAGGAGATAACAGAGAAGAAGCACGTCTATGAACCACATGGTGGAATTCACCGGCAGGCCTGTCTGTTTAATGGAGGTGAACCAACCCGTGTTGATCATAAGTATAGAAAGAATGATCCGGAGTGGTGTTGGAGTTCTGACAATGGCATCGCTTCCGGGGATAAGATTAAGCCGGATCTCTGCGTTGACCAAGGCCCACAGCGTAACGATAACGGAAGGTATAAGCAGCTTCACGTAATGTTTTCTGAAATAACCCCAAGGGGACATGCTTGCAATCTTATCACGGTAATGATAAGCCGTCAAAAAACCGGCCAGCATAAAGAACAGCTCAACTGCATTCTTGCTGTATTCAAAAAATAATTCGGAATAAGGCGCGAGAGGAGCTCCCTCCAATCCGAGCCCCATGTCGTCAATGTACAGGCAGTAATAGTGATAACATACGATAAACAGACATGCGATCCCCCGCATCCCGGTGATCGAATGAAGTATGGGGCGCTTTTCGTTTTCATTCATATGTATAGCTTTGGATTTGGAAGGAGAATGCATTGGAAAAAGAATCATTATACTATCAGCTCCTTTATGTGAATGAGTTTGATGCAAAGGTTTGTTCAGGAAGTCACACTTAAGGATCCGTCTACCGGCAAAAAGCTCACAGATGACCGGGGAAACATTAAGGTGAAAATACTTCACGCAGAAACTACTCCTCTTCTATCATTTTTATCACCATTTTATCCATGGAATCAGAGTATTCCTTTTTGTAATGAAGAGCCTTGAGTCCAGCGTTTAAGGCACCTTCCACATCCTTCTTCATGCTGTCGCCAATCATAAGTATGGATTCCCTGTCCACATTGAATTTACTTACAAGCAGGTCATAAGCTGACCGGGAAGGCTTTTCAGCCCCTGCTTCCTCACTGGTCACCAGCACCTCTATATAATCTTCAAGTCCTAAACGTGCTATCTTCCTGTGCTGTATATGGGCAGTAAGATCTGTCAGCATTCCTATACGGATGTTATGTTCTTTCAGATATTTCATAAGAGGAAGAACGTATGGAAAAAGCTCCATATTATCAAGTATGGAGTTCCAGTAAACATCATAAAGCTCAAGAGCCCCTTTTGCGGGATTCAGTCCCATATCCTCCAGGAATTTCTGCATATAAAGTATCCTGTTATGTGAGGCCGCAACATTTTCACCTAAGGATGATTTTACGGCAGCTCTTGCTGCATCAAACCTCTGTTTAAATTCGTCATGGCTTAATGAATACTTATCACATGCAAAACTGCAAAGCTCCGTAAGAGCGGTTTTTTCACATCCGCTGTAATCATAAATTGTATTATCGATGTCAAAGGCTATCGCTTTTATCATAAAATTCTCCTACTATGTGACAGAACGTAGCAGTTCAGCCGGTGGACCACGGGGACGGAGTTGGTGGTCAGTTTTTTAAAATGAGCCATCAACTCCGTCCCCATGGTCCACCGGCCTGATTGTTACAGATATTGGATTTATATTAATTCAATTCTTCACTTCTGACAATGGTATCACAATACATGCATCTGTAAAGCGCTTTTGTACGGTCAACGATCTTGAATACCTGGGGAAGCTCCTGCTCGATGGAGATGATGCATCTCGGGTTCTTGCACTTAAGAACGTTTGTAAGGGTCTCCGGAAGCTGGAGTGTTTTTTTGTCAACTCTCTTTCCATCCTTGATATAGTTTACGGTTATACCCGGATCTATATAGCCAAGTACATCAAGGTCGATATCCAGGTCTTCTGAAATCTTCACGATATCCTTTTTGCCCATTTTACGGGAGGAGCAGTTTTGTATGAGAGCCACCTGTGAATCCAGCTTGTCAAGATGAAGGTATTTGTATACGAGCATTGCCTTTCCGGCTTCAATGTGGTCAAGTACTATTCCATTTTCAATTCCATCTACTGTCATCCTGTGCCTCCTTACTTATCAAGACCTAAAAGGAATAAAATCAGAGCCATGCGCATCTGCTTTCCGCATAAGGTCTGGTAGAAATATTTAGCTCTTTCATCTTTGTCCACAGCCACCGAAATCTCGTTTACTCTTGGGAGTGGGTGAAGTATAGCCATGTCAGGCTTTGCGTTCCTGAGCTTTTCCGGAGTCAGGATGTAGATATCCTTCAAACGGAGGTAATCCTCTTCGTTAAAGAAACGCTCCTTCTGAACTCGTGTCATGTAGAGTATGTCAAGCTTGGGAATCGCTTCTTCAAGGGAGGTTGTTTCTTCAAACTCAACTCCCGCTTCCTTCAGCTTATCAAGCTCATACTCAGGGATTCTTAGTTCTTCCGGTGAGATGAGGATGTACTTGTTGTTTGGATAGCGGAGCATCGCATCGATAAGTGAGTGTACAGTACGGCCGAACTTAAGGTCACCGCAGAGTCCCAGGGTAATGCCGCTGAGGGAGCCTCTGGTTCTTCTGATGGTAAGTACATCCGCAAGAGTCTGTGTCGGATGGAAATGTCCACCGTCACCGGCATTGATGAAGGGCACTGTGGTATGCATGGAGGCAACCACAGGGGCACCCTCCTTGGGATGACGCATTACCATAATGTCTACATAGTTTGACATTACGGAGATTGTATCGGCTACGGATTCGCCTTTTGCGGCGCTGGAGCTTGAGGCTCCCGCAAAGCCAAGGATCTGTCCGCCGAGGGCCAGCATGGCGGACTCAAAGCTGAGTCTCGTTCTGGTGGAGGGCTCGTAGAAAAGTGTTGCTAACTGTTTGTGGGCGCATTTGTCCTGATATTTCTCCGGATTCTTCTCGATATCATCGGCAAGGTCCATGAGATGATCGATTTCCTCAACTGTGAGGTCCAGAATATTTATGATGCTTCTGGGGGTTGGTTGCATGATTTTTCTCCTCCTGACATGTGTTTGTAAACCGTCCGGAAAATTCAAGGCATGGGTGACCAGGCTTGCATTTTCCTACTTTTATTTCAAAATTAACTTCTCCATGACTCGTCTGAGGGGTTATCTCGGAATTTGAGAAGTCTGGCTTCGTCTTCTGGTTTGATATAATTCTCTTGAACTGCAACCTTAACCAAGGTGTCGAGGTCGCAGAGGGAGGTGTTTTCGATGTTTGCTTCTTTGAGGCGGTCGATGCCTTTTTGCATGCCGTAGGTGAAGATGGAGATTATTCCAAGGACGTCGGCTCCGGCTTCACGAAGGGGATTTACGCAGTCAAGTACTGATCCTCCGGTGGAGATGAGGTCTTCGATAACGACAACTTTTTCTCCTTTTTCGAGACGTCCTTCAATCTGATTTTTGCGGCCGTGATCTTTTGCGGAGCCTCTTACATAGCCCATGGGAAGTCCGAGAATGTCGGCTGCTATGGCTGCATGTGCGATGCCGGCGGTGCTGGTTCCTTCAAGGGCTTCTGCCTCAGGATAGAGCTCCTTTACCTTATCTGCGATGGCATGCTCGATGAGTGTACGTACCTCCGGGTAGCTGAGTACCAGTCTGTTGTCACAGTAGATTGGGGATTTAATTCCTGATGCCCAGGTGAAGGGATCATCCGGTTTTAAAAATACAGCCTTGATGGATAAAAGTCCCTTCGCGATTTCTTCTTTAGTTGCCATGTTGTTCTCTCCTTAATGAACATCTGACAATTATCACTGTCAGATGAGTGTCTTTGTTGATTTCTCTTATTTTCCAATGTCGAAGGATGATCCGACGTCATCCTTGCGGTTACATAAACGGTCAGTCAAAAGCTCTTACTTCAGCCGACGAAATCATTCATTGCTCTCTCGTATGCTTCAACGGGATCAGCCGCTGCTGTAATGGACCTTCCTACTACTATATAGTCGGAACCGATCTCCTTTGCCTTTGCAGGTGTTGTAACTCTTGACTGGTCACCTACAGCGTCTCCTGCAAATCTGATGCCCGGAGTTACTGTCATGAAGCTGTCGCCTAATGTTTCGTGAATGCTTCCTGCCTCGAGAGGTGAACATACAACACCATCAAGTCCTGCGGTTTTTGCATTTTCGGCATACTTTACAACCACATCCTTTATGGGCTGATCTATGAGAAGCTCGTTTGTCATGGTCTCCTGGGAGGTTGAGGTAAGCTGTGTGACAGCAATGAGAAGAGG
>JAGAXP010000150.1 GCA_017940955.1 Oribacterium sp. | reverse complement strand
TTTATGGGAATGACTATAGCGGAAAAGATCATAGCAAGAGCGGCTAAGGTTTCGGAAGCTCATGCGGGAAATATATATGTGGTGGAGTTGGATCATCTTATGAGTAATGACGGAACCACTCACCTTACCATAGATATGTACAATAAATTAAAGAACAGGAAGATCTATGATAAGTCAAAGCTTGTATGGATAGTGGATCACAATGTTCCCTGTGACAGTCCGAAAACTGCGGCTTCACAGAAGAAAATGCGTGATTTTGCAAAAGAAAACGGCATTACCTTCCATGAGGGGGACGGAATCTGTCATGAGCTTATGATCGAGAAATATGTCAATCCCAAGGAGCTTATATTTGGAGCAGACAGCCATACCTGCTCCTACGGTGAGCTTGGAGCCTTCGGAACCGGTGTAGGATGCACGGATTATCTCTATGCTATGGTTACGGGAAAGTCATGGGTGCTTTGCCCCGAGACTCTGAGATTTAATCTTACAGGGGCGCTTCAGAACGGCGCAACCGCAAGAGATCTCATTCTTACCATCATAGGTCGTATCAGTGCCAATGGTGCGAACTACAAGGCTATGGAGTTCGCGGGACCCGGTATGAAAAATCTCACTATGTCAGACAGGATCTGTATCTGCAATCTATGCGTTGAAGCTGGGGCCAAGACCGCGCTTATGGAAGTGGATGATATAGCGAAGGTATATCTTAAGGGGCATGGCCGGGAGGCTGCGGACGGTTTTGTCAGTGATGCGGATGCCGTATTTGAGAAGGTTTATGACATTGACCTTTCGGAGATCGTTCCGGTGGTTGCAAAGCCTCATTTTGTGGATAATGTTTATCCCGTGGAGGAAGTAGGTGAGGTTGCCATAAATGAGGCATTTTTAGGTTCCTGCAACAACGGCAGAATCGAGGATCTGAGACTTGGGGCTTCCATCATAAAGGGAAAGAAAGTGGCAGAGAGCGTGAGATTTCTCGTTTCGCCTGCCAGCCGAGATATCTACGATCAGGCTATGTCAGAGGGAATCATCGAAACCTTTATGGAGGCCGGAGCCATCGTGGTGAATCCGAATTGCAGCGTGTGCTGGGGAAGCTGTCAGGGTGTCATCGGAGAAGGTGAAGTACTGATAAGTACAGGAACACGTAACTTCAAGGGAAGAGCTGGGGATAAGAATTCCTTTGTATATCTTGGATCTGCGGCAACTGTAACGGCATCGGCTGTGGCAGGAAAGATTGTCAGAGCAGATCAGGTTTGAAATCAAAGATTGAGATTTGACGAGATATATAGTTAGTAAGACCTGATTTCAGAGCCTATAGTTTGCATCTGTATGTCAGATATAAACGGAGAAAAACATGCATTTATAGGTGTTATAAGGTTTTCTGAAAGATTTTTATATAGTTTAGTAAGTATGAATTGACAAGACGTGATTATGAAGGATTTGAATACCTGAGGTATAGGAGGTATTTCTGAATCATGACAGTAATTAGTAATAAAATGGAGGTTTTGAATGGCTTCATTTACGGGAAAGGTTTTTGTTCTTGGGGATGATATCGATACAGACATCATCATTCCTACAGAGTATCTTGCATTAAAATCAATAGAAGACATGAGACCTTATGGTTTCTATCCGCTTCGTCCGGAGCTTCCTTCTCTTATAAAGCCCGGAGACATCATAGTTGCCGGCAGTAATTTCGGCTGCGGCTCTTCGAGAGAGCAGGCTCCGGAGGTGATAAAGGCTCTGGGAGTCAAATGTGTGGTGGCGAAGTCATTTGCACGAATCTTCTACAGAAACTCCATCAATAACGGACTGCTTCTTATAGAGAACAGTGATATACAGGACAGGATCAAAGAGGGCGACGAGCTTACAGTGGAGCCGGGCAGGGAACTGGTGCTTAACGGGGAGACTTTCAAGATCGGTTCACTGCCGGATAACCTTATGGATATCCTGAATGAAGGTGGGCTTGTAAATGCCATGAAGAAGAGAAACGGGGTAAAATGATGGGAGCTACGCTTATAGAGAAGATCATCAGAAGAAATGTTCATGATGATAATGTTAAGGCCGGAGACATTGTCTTTGTTAAGCCGGACCGCGTTATGATACACGACATTTTCATACCTTTTGTGGCGGACAAGTTCCGTGAGATGGGATTTAAGAAGGTTTGGGATCCTGAGAAGGTAGTCATAATTTACGACCATATGGTGCCTGCAAGCCAAGTGGATGACACCAGACATTTCAGAAAGGGCGATGCATTTGCCAAAGAGCATGGCATAGAGCATATACATAGAGCTGACGGTGTATGTCATCAGCTTATGCCGGAGCTTCGTTATGCAACACCGGGAGATGTGGTTTTCGGAACAGATTCCCACACGGTTACTTACGGCGGCGTGGGGGCATTTTCAACGGGAATCGGGTATACAGAGATGGCCGGGATTCTGGGAACCGGAGAGCTTTGGATAAAGGTGCCGGAGACCATCAGAGTCAATGTCAATGGTAAGCTGCCTAAGGGCGTGACCTCAAAGGATGTGATACTCACTATCATCGGAGATCTCACTGCAGCAGGAGCTACCTATAAGTCAATGGAGTTTGCCGGGGATACCTTTGATGCCATGTCCGTTTCCGAGAGACTCACCATGGCCAACATGACTATCGAAGCCGGAGCAAAATGCGGACTTTTCTATGCAGATGAGAAGACCGCAGAGTTTTCGGGAGTTCCCTGTGATGAAGCACGCGGATGCTTCAGGGATGAAGGGGACGGAGACTACGTTCAGGTTCTGAACTATAAGGCGGAGGACTTTGTGCCGGTAGCGGCCTGCCCTTCTCAGGTAGATAAGATAAGACCGATCTCAGAACTTAAGGATATAAAGATCGACCAGGTGTTTATCGGTTCCTGTACCAACGGTCGTCTCGAAGATCTGAGAGCGGCGGCTGAGATACTTAAGGGTAAGCATGTGGCACCGTATGTGAAGCTTATCATCACGCCTGCCAGCCGCTCCATCTATATAAAAGCTGTGCAGGAAGGTCTCATGAAAATCTTCAATGATGCCGGTGCCATAATCATGAATCCGGGTTGCGGTCTCTGCTGCGGACGTTCCGGAGGAATCCTCACAGATGGCGAAACCGTAGTTGCCACCAACAACAGAAACTTCTTAGGCCGTATGGGTACCAATAAGGTCAATATCTATCTTGCATCACCTGTGACTGCCGCACACAGCGCGGTTAGGGGATACGTGACGAATGGGTGATGTTTTCGGCTTGCCTTTGCATTTGAAGGAAAGGAAGTTCTGATAAAAAAGAATGTGAATTTATAACTAAAATCAGGAAGGTCATGGAATATCCCGCCATGGCCTTCTTTTTGATGATCCATTAAGATGATTTAATATATAGACTTAACTTGTCAGAGTATATCTTGGAACCTAATCTTCTGATTCCGCCATATAAATGTCGGGTCAGGATATCCTCTATGGAATCCAGAGATGAAGATTCTATAGCATTCATTAATTCTGAATGCTCCTTCAAAACATCCGGCAGGTTTTTCCCACCAATGATATCAAGATGTATAAATCGAGAATATCCCGGCTTTGGCTGACTTATGATATCCCATAAAATGTCTTTGCCCATAAATTGAAAATAGGTTTTATGAAATGAGAGGTCTTTTGAAAGAAGCTCATCAGCCATTGAAATATCAAATTGTGAAAAGTCATGTACTTCATTGACAGCATCTTCGAGGGATTTCTGACAGAAGCGTAGCTTCTCAATCTGCGGAGGCGTCATAGTCCTTATGAAGTCGGTTAGAATTTTGACTTCAATGGCGATTCGCATATAAATATACTGATTTACCTCCTCAAGATCGATAGCAGTGACTCTGGTTCCTACATGGGGGATGATTTCCACAAACCCGACCTGAGATAATCTTTGCAAAGCACTGCGAACTATGGTTCTGGATACGTCAAATCTTGCACACAATGCATTTTCGCTTAAAATCTCGTTTGGTTTAATCTGCAGTGTTACCAATTCGTTTTCTAAAATTTTATAGATCTCTTCAGAATTGAATTTTGTCATAAATATTTCCCCCTCAACGATAGGAAAAGAAATAATAACCTGTACTTATAATTATAAGTTAGGACATAATCTGAGATTTCGCAAGTGAAAGTTTGCCATAAATTTGCAAAACATGTATACAACGGTGGTAGAAATCAAATGTAGTTCATGTAAGTGCTTACCTTAAGCTACAGTATGTGCAATATGCACAAAATATAACAGTAAATACTATGTAAATATAACTTATTGACATAATGTATGATATGCAATAAAATCTAAACAAAAGAGCTTGTATACAAGCGTGACGATGTTTCTTTTTTACAATGGAGGAGAAAATTAATGAGAAAGAGATTATTGGCGACTTTATTAACAGCTACTATGTCTATTGCCATGTTGGCAGGATGTGGTTCATCTGCATCACAAACCCCGACAGCTTCAACTACTGCCGCTGCTAAGGGAGAAACAGCAGCTGCAGGTGAAACAGCAGCCGCTTCTGAAGTAGAAGACCTTGGCGATTTCACCATGATAGTTGGTCATGCACAGCCTGAAGGAAACCCCAGATTTGTTTCTATGGAAAAATTTGCATCTGATGTTGAAGAAAAAACAGGCGGACATGTAAAGGTGACTGTATACGGAAATGGTCAGCTCGGTACTGAGAAGGAGATGCTGGAGCAGGTTGTTCAGGGTACAGTTCAGGGTATGAGAGGCGGTCAGTTTGATTTCTCCCCAAGACTTCTTATGTTCACGGCTCCCTTCCTTACACAGAACAGAGCTCAGGTGTCAGCTCTTTTACAGTCCGATCTTGCTAAAAGCGTATGTGCTGAAGCTGAAGAATCTACAGGAACGGTTATCATCAATCTTTGTGATGCCGGTGGATATCGTCAGTTCTCAAACAATAACCATCCTATAAAAACTCCTGATGATTTAAAGGGTCTCAAGATGAGAACCAATGGTATGAAGACTATTGATCTTACTTTCCAGGAGATGGGGGCATCTACAGTATCCGTTCCTTATGCTGATCTTTACATGGGACTTAAGACAGGTGTTGCTGATGGACAGGAAAACCCCTGGGTTAATGTTGTAGGCATGAAGTTCTATGAAGTACAGAAGTATTTCACAGAGGTTAACTATCAGTTCCATCCGGATCCATTTTATGTAAATGCTTCATGGTGGAATTCACTTCCTGAGCAGTATCGTACTGTGATCAGCGAGTGTGCCGAAGAGATGGGCAAGTATAACGATCAGCTTATCGATGAGAACTCCGAAAAGGCAAAGCAGGATATCATCGCATCCGGAGCAGAAGTTTACACACCGACTGACGAAGAGATCCAGGCTTTCAAGACAGCTGCACAGCCTGTATATGAGAAGATGGTAAGTGAAGGAATCTGCACTCAGGAAGAGATGGATAAGATGCTTGAGATCGTAGCAAACGCGAAGTGATAGTGGGCATAACAGTCAAAACATTATAGTATCAAAATAGCGCACTATTTCTGATGTGCGCTATTTATTTTATGATCGTGCAGTTAATTGCACAGGTTTGTCAGGAGAGTATCATGAACAGATTCAAGAAATTCGGACAATGGATTTTCGAAATTTATTTTGACATCGGAGTCATAGCATTGGCCCTGCTTGCAGTATCAGTTTGTTTTGCGGTAATTATGAGGTATTTCTTTTCCGTCAGCTGGAAGGAGCTTTCTGAGTTCAATGTAACGCTGTTTGCTTTTACAACCTTCTGGGGCATGGGTATCAATGTTATCAAGGGTGAACATGTAGTGATCGATATACTTTACAATTCTTTTAAACCGCCTGTAAAAAGAGTAGTCAATATCATCAATCTGATCATTATGTTGATAGTAGATATCGTTTTCACGGTTCAGGGATTTAATTATGTTGCCATGGCCGGAAAGCAGATCAGTATGGGTATGGAGATTCCTATGAAATATATGTATGGAATCATGCCTGTCAGTGGCGTGATATGCGCTGTGTGCATCATTGTAAAGTTGATTGAAGTAATAGTACCTGATAATAAGGCACTTGAGGCGTAAGGAGGAACATAGCCATGGCAATGGTAATACTTTTGATATTACTGATTATATTTGCATTTTTTGGAGTGCCTTTGGCATTTGCGATAGGCGCTGCCTGCATTACATATATCGAAGCATTTTCACCTAATTTTATAAGTATGCTTCCTCAGAGAATCTGGAACGGAACATTTTCCGAGCTTATGATAGCTATGCCTCTGTTCATGCTTGCGGGAGAGCTTATGAATGTCGGTGGTATTACTGACAGACTCATGAATTTTTGTACAGTGCTTGTACATCCGATAAATGGCGGACTTGGTGAAGTTAATGTAGTTGCATCAATGATATTCGGAGGCATATCGGGATCCTCGGTTGCCGATACTTCAGCTCTCGGATCCATAGAAATTCCGGCTATGGAGGATGCAGGATATCCAAGCGGGACTGCAGCCGGAATCACAGTTGCATCTTCAACTATGGGAATGATCATCCCGCCTTCCACACCGATGATTGTTTATTCTATGATTTCCGGAGGTTCTGTAGGAGCTCTCTTTATGGCAGGAGCCATCCCCGGAATTCTGATTGGTTTAACGCAGCTTATTTTGGTTTATATCCTTTCGGAGAAGAATCATTGGCATCCCAAGCGTACCAAAATCACTGCCAAAGAAGTTAAGACTGCGCTTTTTGAAGGGCTTCCTGCATTACTGTTGCCACTGTTCATAATTATTTGTGTATCAGGTGGTGTTTGCACTGCATCTGAGAGTGCCGGTGTGGCAGTTCTGTATTCACTTATAATTGGATTTTTCGTTTATCATGAGCTTAGTTGGAAAAAGATCTGGGAAGCATTAAAGAAGAGCTTTATTCAGAGCTCCTCAATCATGATCATAATCGGATTCACTACTATTTTTACATGGGTACTTACCATGCAGGGTGTTCCGCAGATGGTGGCAGGTTTCTTCCAGGATCTGAATCTTCCCAGGTATTGCATCGCTATAATATTTGTTCTTCTGATCCTTATGATCGGAACCTTTATCGATGTTTCACCTGCCATACTCCTGCTTACACCTATTCTTTTACCTGTAATGCATGCGTATGGATTTTCAACACTGCAATTTGGCGCGATCATAATTACAGGACTTGCTATAGGACTTGTAACTCCTCCCGTCGGAATGTGTCTCAATGCCTGCAATAAGATCAACGGTATGCCGATAATAGAGATATTTAAGCATGCGCTTCCGTACATTACATGTAATATTATCGTTCTGATTGCAATAGCTGTATTTGAACCACTGACAACATGGCTTCCGCTTATGTTGGGTTATAGCCTGAATTAACTTTTGTCAGGTGCAAGCTTCATAAAGCTGGGGATAGGGTTCATATTTTTAACTTTAATTGTTTTATAACTGACCGGAGATATGCTTCGGTCAGTTTTTTATTATCAAAAAGCTGCTGTGAGAACTGAACGTAGCAGAGCTTGTCTTTGTACTCCCTGTAAAGAACAGGAGAGAATACAGGCTCCGGTTCCGGTAAAAATAACCCTGATACCCTTTGATAACAGGTTTTCGCTGTGGCTTTCTTTCTGTGGCTCCTGTCTACGAACTCAGCCAGGGATCTGTGTATGGCTCTGTCCTCCATGGGAAGGTAATAGTAGTCGCAGTAGTTCGGGTAGAAGAATTTCAGTTCTCCCTCATAGAGGTCCGCACAGAGATTTAACTCCGAGCCTGTCAGGTTAATGAACCAGTTATCCAGCTTTATATCAAGAGGTACAGGGACGGAAATCGGAGAATATATTTCGTAGAAAAGACTCAAAACACGTTTGTTTTCGGTGGGATGCCCTACGATTTCCTGCGATTTCAAAGAAAAACTTCCCCGGAATGCGTAAAGGTAGCTTAATAGAGGAAGTATATTCGGCATATTTTCAATGTCTTCGAAGTTGTGCAGCAGGAGACAGTCCAGCTTTTCCTGAGAACGGTCTTCCTGCCACTGAAAGTAAACATTGATAAGGTCCCCGCCGGAAAAACGGTCTTCACGATGTATTCCCAGAAATTTCTCACAGGTCTTAAGCTTCATATTCTCAAGTCCCAGCAGTTTCTTCAAAGGACGGATCTTTTTCAGAATGTCAAAGCTCTCAACATTATCAAAAGAGTAGGGGAGCCCGTATTGCTCCGCCATATGTGTAAGGAAGGGGATGTCAAAGCCGTCACCGTTAAATGAAATCAACGTATTTTTTGAAGACAAAAGTGTGAAAAAATTTTCAAGGACTACAGTTTCGTCACTTACATCCTCGCAGAAGTACTGGATGATTTTCCAACCGTCATCATATATGAGAACACCAATCAGATATAGTCCCGATTTCCAGGATGAAAGTCCTGTTGTTTCAATGTCAAAGAACATAATATCCTCTGCCGGGGCTATCATTGACATGTCAAATTCAGTTGTAAGTTCGATTGATTTTTCTATTCGAAGCAAAATGACCCTTTCTCTCAGCAAAACAGATTAATTCGGGGATTCAGCAGTCCGAATCCGGTATTGATTTAGTTCAAATCGTAAATTATGACGTGAGTGTAATTAATGTTTTCCATTCACCGATTTTTTCCTGACCGATAGACCGAGTCTAACACAGTATTAAATATTGGTCAAAGGAGATATAGCATTTAACAAACGTTTGTGCTACCATATTATATGTGTTCGGTATCAGATGGTTATTTATCCGGAAATACTCTTTAAGGAACCGGATGGATCCTGATCTGTATGTCAGAGATAAACGGCGGAAAACATGCGTTTATAGAGGAGATTAGTGTGAAAAATAGTTTTCATCACTATTTGTACCGCCGAACAAAGACGGCAGAATGGAGATTTATATGATCAGTTTTATACATGGAGAATTGGCGGAAATCCAGGAAGGGATGATAGTTGTAGAAGCATCGGGGGTCGGCTACGGCATCAGGGTGCCGGCTACGGTCATAGGATCCCTGCCTTCCATAGGGGAAGAGGTTAAGATATATACTTATTTTTCGGTGACTCAGAATGGCGTGGAGTTGTGCGGCTTTTCCACACCTGAGGACAGGGAGATGTTCACAATGCTTCTGACGGTCAGCGGTGTGGGACCAAAGGGAGCCCTGGGCATACTTAGCGCCATGTCTCCGGATGACCTCAGGATGGCTATAGTGACCGGAGACAGCAAGTCTATATCAAGAGCTCCGGGGGTTGGAAGTAAAACCGCCCAAAGGATAGTGCTTGATCTTAAGGATAAGCTGGATGCCACAGAGGTCTTCAGTTCAGCCATGGATCACGGCTCATCCGGCGGAGGAACAGCACTTTCCGGGGCTGTCATGGCACACAGTGCACAAAGGGAAGCAGTGGAAGCACTGGTTGCTCTCGGATATTCGGAAACTGAGGCGAGCCGCGCGGTGAAGAAGGTTGAGATAAACGGAGATATGACAGTGGATCAGATACTGAAGCTGGCACTGAAGAATCTCAGTTTTCTTTGACTGTAAAAACCACAGGTTTCAGGACGTAAACAAGGAAAAAAGCGTCCGGAAATCACGCTATACGAGACACCTTTTTGGCTGACGCCAAAAAACTGCAGGTACGGATACCGGATTTTTTGGGAAAATCGATATCCTATAAGATAAAGGAAATTATTCTGGATGGAACGTCGAATTATAAATACAGATGAAACAGTAGAAGACAGACAGCTGGAGCCGAAGATCAGGCCACAGAAGCTGGATGATTATATAGGGCAGTCAAAGCTTAAGGAGATGATGAAGGTCTACATCACAGCGGCGAAGAACCGCGGAGAGTCCCTTGATCATTGCCTTTTTTACGGACCTCCCGGACTTGGAAAGACAACCATTTCCAACATCATCGCCAATGAACTCGGTGTGAACATAAAGGTGACCTCCGGTCCTGCAATCGAAAAACCTGGTGAAATAGCCGCTATTTTGAACGGACTTTCCGAAGGGGATGTGCTGTTTGTGGATGAGATACACAGACTTAACCGTCAGGTGGAGGAAGTACTTTATCCTGCCATGGAGGATTTTGCCATAGACATCATGCTGGGCAAGGATGCCACGGCGAGATCCATAAGACTTGATCTTCCGCACTTTACCCTTATCGGTGCCACCACAAGAGCAGGACTTCTGTCGGCGCCTCTTCGTGACCGTTTCGGCATCATATCAAAGCTTGAGTTTTACAATAAAGATGAGCTCAAAAAAATCGTGCTGCGTTCAGCAAATGTTCTTAATGTTGAGATAGATGATGAGGGTGCCGAGCGTATAGCTCTGAGATCCAGAGGAACGCCTCGACTTGCCAACAGACTTTTAAAGAGAGTAAGAGACTTTGCGGATGTGAAGTATGGCGGAAAGATCACAAAGGAAGCTGCCGATATGGCACTGGATATCCTGGACGTAGATAAGCTTGGTCTGGATCAGAACGACAGGACCTACCTTCTGACCATCATTGAAAAGTTTAACGGTGGCCCCGTCGGTGTGGAGACCCTTGCGGCAGCCCTTGGTGAAGACAGCGGAACCATTGAGGATGTATACGAGCCGTATCTTCTCATGAACGGTCTTATAAACAGAACTCCCAGAGGTCGTGTTGCCACTGCCAACGCCTATAGGCATCTGGGTCTGCCTCACCAGGAGACACTGGATCTGTAGCATTGTAACAAGTTCAGCCGTGGCACAAGCAGAGCCGAGCCGGCGGGCATCCGGTTGAATGCGAGTCGCTTCGTCGGAAAAATCTAAAATTGGACATCTAAGAGGCTCTAGACCCTCGCCAATGTCAGATGTTTTCTTTATGAAAAATCTGACTTGGCGAGGGGGCTAAGGAAAATGGAATCAAGAGCCTCTAAGATGTCCAATTTTGATTTTTCTCGACTCAGCTCAACGCATTCAACCGGATGCCCGCCGGCTCGGCCCTTCATGTGCCACGGCTGAACTGTTACAGCATTTCTTGGCTAAAACAGCATTTCCTCATATATCTCTGTTTTAATGGGGCTGTTATGTGGTACAATATACATGTATTGTAAGGTTCTGCGAGGCCTTGCACATTTGACAAAATCACCGGAGTGTAGTAAGATTCGGTGTATTTTTGGTGTACATATTATAGAAAGAACAGAGAGTAAATCCATGGCAGAAAAAAATACAGTAGAAGTCGTTATCGACGGAAAGATATATCAGCTTTCAGGCAATGCAACAGAAGGATACATGCATGAAGTGGCAAGCTATCTCAATCAGAAGGTTCTTGATTTTAAAAAAATGGTTGCCAATTACAACAAGCTGGATGACAACTTAAAAGCATTACTTCTGGAAATAAATATATGTGACGATCTTTTCCGTGAGCAGGATAAGACCCGGAAATTTGAAAGAGAAAAGGACGAGGCAGAGCGCGAGTGCTACAGTTTAAAGCATGATCTGGTTAATTATCAGATGAAGCTCGAGAATAATATTAAGGAACTTGCTGATACTCAGAAGCGTCTTGCGGAGCTTGAAGCTAAGCTTGCTGCCAGAGATGCGAGAGATAATGCTCTTACAGGGGATGATAAGGTTACTTCCATCACAACAGGAGCAAGAAAAAAGAATTGATTTTAAAATATGAAAATAATCAGAGATAAACGTGTAGAACTGCTGGCACCGGCCGGTTCCTTTAAATCGGTGGTGGCAGCGGTTAATGCAGGCGCCGATGCCATTTACATGGGTGGCAGGAAATTTGGCGCAAGAGCCTATGCGGATTCAGCAACAGCCGAGGAGGAAGATATGGTAATGGAGGCCATCCGTTACTGTCATCTCTTCTCGGTAAAACTTTATATGACGGTAAACATACTCTTTAAGGATCAGGAACTTAAAGAGCTTTTTTCATACCTGAAACCTTATTATGAAGCCGGAGTGGACGGTCTCATAATGCAGGATCTGGGGGCTGTTAAGAAGGTTCATGAAATGTTTCCCGGTCTTCCTGTTCATGCAAGTACGCAGGAGACCATCTCAAGCGTGTCGGGTGCCCGCATGGCGCAGAAATTCGGTATGACCAGAGCCGTGGTGAGCCGTGAATTAAGTCTTGGAGAGATAAAAAAGATTCATGATGAAACCGGAATGGAGCTGGAGGTTTTCTGTCATGGAGCCATGTGTTACAGCTTCTCCGGAGCCTGTTTTATGTCTTCGCTTCTGGGCGGAAGATCAGGTAACAGAGGACGCTGCGCCGGAACCTGTCGTTTGTGCTATGAGAGCATCAGCCGCGGAGAGACTGCTGACGGGGCGAAAGCATTGGCAAATCCGAAAAACGGAAAGACATCGGGAGAGCTTCGGAAAAAGGGGTATCTTCTCAGCATGAAGGACATGGAGACTCTGGACTTTTTGCCGGAACTCATTAAAGCCGGGGCTTACAGCTTCAAGATTGAAGGACGTATGAAATCGCCGGTATATACGGCGGGGGTTGTCAGTGTCTACAGAAAGTATCTGAATCTGGCCATGAAATATCTGGACGGAGAAACAGAGACTTACATTGTGGATCCCGAAGATAAGAAGATACTCAGGGAGGTTTTCGACAGAGGCGGCACCACCAGCTATCTCAAAAAGCATAACGGTGCGGATATGATCGCCATAGAGGAGAAGAAATTCCGTGAAATCGATAAGGAGGTTCTTAGTTACATCGAGAGTGAGTTTATAGACAAAAACCGCACGATATCTCTGGAAGCAGATATGGTGATGGAAACCGGAGGACCGGTGGTGCTAACTCTGACAGATCGGGGCGGCAGGATGGTCACCGTGGTTTCCGGTGATAATGTTATGGCTGCGGAAAATCGTCCCATGACGGCAAAAGATGTTGAAGAAAAGCTCAGAAAAACCGGCGGAACAGCGTTCAGCTTCACGGACATAAGGGTCAATATCAGCCCTGATGCGTTTTATCCGGTGGGAAAGCTTAATCAGTTAAGAAGAGAAGCGCTGGAAAGGTACGAAGAGGAGATTTTAAGTGGTTCGAAGAGACAACTCGCGGAATGATAAAAAGAATACAGGAAAGAATGACAGCAGAAACCGGAATAATGACTATAAAAAGCAGAAACCTCTGAAGGAAAGATTTAAGGAAAACTCCCGGGAGAATCCTAAGGGAAATCTCAAAGAAAATTTCAGAGATAGTTCAAAGGGAAATTCAAAGAATAGTTCAAAGGGAAGTTTAAAGGATAGCTCAAAGGAACGTTCAAAGGAAGCAAAGAGTGAACCTGTAGCTTATGGTCTGTCTGCGGAAGACTGGCTTATGCCGGTCAGTGTCTCCGTTGAAACAGAGGCACAGCTTAAGGCTGTGATGGATATAAAAGCTGTCAGTAGAATTTATGTTGACGAAGCCTGCTTTGGGATTCCGGAGTTGGTTTCCGAAAAAGATGGAATCGGCTCTAAGGGAGCAAAGGAGCTGATTGGTGATAGCCGAATACTGAAGAACAAGGTTGAAAAACATGCGGTTACAGAGGATGAATACGAGGCAGAAGCATTCGCGGAAATATTCAAAAGCATCAGAGCTTCCGGAAAAGAATGCGGACTAAGACTCAGACGCATTGAGAGGGAGACGGATCCTTTCCTTAATTCCCGGAAGCTTCTCGAAAATCTGGTAAAGCTCGGGGCAGCTCCTGATGCGGTTCTTATCAGAAGCTTTGATGAAGCAATGATGCTTTCGGATACAGAACATTCGGAACATAAGTATTCAGAACAAAGACCTTCAGAAACAGGTAATAAAGGTTTAAATACTATAAAGAAGATTTTTGATTATACTTGTTACGGATACAACACTGAGGCGGTTTCCATGCTTTTGGATCTGGGAGCGGAAGGTCTCACTTATCCCATAGAGCTTACCGGCAGAGAATGTATGGGGCTGAGAAAATCTCTCAAAGAGAATGAATCGGATGAGAGACTCAGGACAGTGCCCTATGAGGCGCTGGTTTATGGGCATCTTCCCATGATGGTGAGCGCCAATTGTATACAGAGAACCTCTGACAGATGTGATCACCGTAACAGGATACTTCGTTTGAGAGACCGTATGCAAAAGGATATGCCGGTGAGATGTTACTGTAAGTACTGCTATAACCAGATCTTCAATGCGGAGCCTCTGGTTTTATATGATCTTGAGGGAGATATAAGTGCGCTTGATCCTGAGAGTGTACGGTATGATTTTTCCATAGAGTCGGAAAATGAAGTACGGAAGATTCTTTCCGGGGCAGTGCCCGTGGCGATGACGAGGGGACATTTCAGGCATGGAATAGAATGAGTTGGTGTTTGAGATCATCCGGTTTTTTGTTAAATAGCTCTAAGACGACTATTGCAATTGCATACTTTAGAGAGCACGTTTTTGCAGGATGGCTCCTGAGCTGGATCCGGGATCAGAATAGCAAATGACTTTGCAGGAGGGATGCATGTTTTGTGCCGGTATCGGTATGGGTGTTTAAATGGTAAATTTATATATTACAGCTACAAAGTATATTCAGTTAATTTTGATAGTTCTTTATACATATTGCAATTTCAGGTATCTTACGATACCTGACGAGGATGATGCGGATCCGCTGTGCTACTGGCAGTTTCGCATCATTTTGTTAGTACATTTTCTTATGAACCTGACAGTTTATCTTAAAACCGGAGAGATCAGTGCTGTGATCTTTTATCTGGTTCAGCTTCTGTTTTTCGCAATTTATGTTTTTGTATCCAAGCGTATATACAGAAACATTAACCGGCTGTTACTTAACAATACAGTGTTCTTTATGGCCTATGGTCTCATCATGTTGGAACGTCTCGATATGAGTAAAGCCATAAAGCAGTTTATAATTATGGTGGGGGCAGCAGCATTGACGCTTGTCATACCTTATATCATTGATAAAGTATGGGATCTTGTGAGATGGAAATATGTTTTTGCTGCGGTGGGAATACTTATGCAGGGGATAGTGCTGATAATCGGAGCCACCAGCTATGGTGCGAAGATGTCCATTTCCATCGGAGGATTTACCTTTCAGGCTTCAGAACTTGTAAAGATCACCTTTATTCTGGCGGTTTCGGGAATGCTTAGCTGTGCGGAAAGCTTCAGGGATATAGTATATACCTCCCTGGTGGCAGGACTTCATATGCTTGTTCTTGTTTTATGTAAGGATCTTGGGTCCGCTCTCATTTTCTTTGTGTCTTACCTTGTTATCCTTTATATCGCAACCAATAACTGGCTGTATCTGGCTCTCGGTAATGTTGGCATGGCACTGGCAGCGATATTTTCCTATTTTGCTTTCAGTCATGTACGAACCAGAGTTTTCGCGTGGATAGACCCCTGGGCTGATATCGACAATAAGGGCTATCAGATTACCCAGTCACTTTTTGCCATAGGAACAGGCGGATTTGCGGGGCTTGGACTTTTCCAGGGACTTCCCAACAAGATTCCGATTGTTGAAAAGGACTTCATCATTTCGGCTATTTCCGAGGAGATGGGGGCAATAACCGCCATATGCATTACCCTTGTGTGCCTGGGATGCTTCATGCAGATGATGGTCATCGCCACATATATGAGGGACAGCTTCTATAAGTATGTGGCTGTCGGGCTTGCCATCGAGTACATAGTTCAGGTGTTCCTTACCATAGGAGGCGCCATAAAGTTTATACCTTCCACAGGTGTTACCCTTCCTTTCGTGAGCTATGGTGGATCTTCCCTGGTTTCAGCCTTCATTGTTTTCGCCATTATTCAGGCTCTTTACATTATCCAGGGCAATGAAGACGAGTTCGATGAATACGAGATGTCAGAGGATGATCCGGATTTCGGAGTGGATACTCTGTTTGAGGATGTTTTTTCTGATGTGGTTCCGGGGTACAGAGGTAATAATGTCAGTGTGGAAGATCTGTGAAGTATAGGACAGATTGTTGTAGCCATAATCTGAAATTTAAAGAAGAAACGACTTTATCAGTGGTTTCCAAACGAATATAGGTTTTACATCAGATGGAAAAAAACAAATCCCGTTCAAGGGGGAAAATTACAAATAAAAATATAGTGGGGTTCATCTATTTCTTTGCGCTGCTGTTTTTTGCCATGATCGGCTATATGGTGTACTTCATAGGCTGGCGTTCGGATGAGCTTATGGGTAATGCCTACAACCCCAGAATGGAAGTATTTGACAACCGCTTCGTAAGAGGTGCCATAATATCCTCGGACGGACAGGTCTTGGCAAGAACGGTAGTTACCGATACCAGAAAAAACGAGGATGGATCTGATAATCCTAAAGGCAGCTATTCAGAGAAGAGAGAATATCCTCTGGGGAAAGTATTTGCGCAGACTGTGGGATACTCAACCAAAGGAAAGACCGGCATCGAGTCTCTTGCCAATTTCTACCTTATGGAATCAAACTCTAATCCTGTGATTCAAGTGGCAAATGAGATAACGGAAACCAAGAGCCTGGGGGATAATGTGATCATTACCCTGGATGCGGGGATTCAGAAGGTGGCTTATGAAGCGTTGGGGGAGCATAATGGTGCAGTTATAGCCGTTAACCCGAAAACCGGAGAAATCCTTGCCATGGCTTCAAAGCCAAGCTTTAATCCAAACACAATCGTAGAGGACTGGGACAGTATCGTTAACGATGAAAACTCAGAGGCTCCCCTTCTCAACAGATGCACTCAGGGACTTTATGCTCCGGGTTCAACATTCAAGCTCGTTATGGCTCTTGAGTATATAAGAGAGCATCCCAATGACTACAAAAGCTTTTCCTTCAATTGTGACGGAGAGTACCGGGATGATGAAGACAAAGACTATGTGGTGCATTGCTACAGCGGTGAGGAGCATGGGAAGGAGGACCTGCAGGAAGCATTTGCCTACTCCTGCAATTCTGCCTTTGCAAAGATAGGCACTATGGTAAATAAAACGAAGCTGGCTAAAACCGCTGAAGAGCTTTTGTTCAACCAGGAGCTGCCCATAGCCCTTTCTTCTAAAAACAGCAGGTTCAATGTTAATGCTGACTCAGGTACCTGGACCATGATGCAGACCGCCATCGGACAGGGGGAGACCATGATGAGCCCCCTCCATGAGGTAATCCTTGCATCAGCTATAGCAAACGGAGGTGTCCTTTCGGCGCCTCAGGTGCTGAAACAGGTTCAGTCCGCTGAGGGAAATGTTATCAAAGTGTTTGAGGAAGGCGAAAAGATAAGTCTGATGACGGAAGAAGAGGCATCAATTCTTGGCTCCTTTATGCGTTCCGTTGTCACAGAGGGAACAGCCTCG
>JAGAXP010000149.1 GCA_017940955.1 Oribacterium sp. | reverse complement strand
TAGGGAGTGGTCACATCTCCATCCAGGTATTCAAATGCCCCTGACCTCTTGGTTTCTGTAGGATATACGTCGATATGAGGACTTTCGATTATCTTATCAAAAACTTCAAGGTATTCATCTCCCCATACTGAAATGCCCCTTCTTCCTAAATTTGCGGCATCCTCATAGGAAATCTTTTTCGGCGAATAATCCGTAACCGACTGCTGAAGATCACAGAGCATGATCTCATCCTGGGAAAGCAGATCCTTCTTAGTCTCATAATATTCATACACCTTTGGCAGCATATCATGTGTAAATTCAATTATCTTATCGTAAACCTGCTGGTCTACGTCTGAATCATAAAGCGCTGCGGAAAGGTATTGGAAAAGATCACACATAATGAGGATCCGTGGATGGAGGCGAGCAAAGGAGACGGCGACAGTATTCTGTACGGTGAACTTCTCTCGAAAGAGAGGATCATGAAATATTATATTCGGATTAACCAAAAATACGATATAGATACAGATGAAGGTCTGAGGGCATATATTCACGATATGATAGATAAGGCATCTTGATAAGATTGTATCTGGTGGTTACCGGCGTTTTAATAAAATTTTGCAAAAAGATTTTAATTAATTAATATATTAATGATGATATTTGTATTACAATGTATAACAACGGAGGATACATTTATGGCTATTTCATTAAGACTCAGTGATGAAGAAACATCACTGATAAAAAATTATGCGTCGCTTCACAATATAAGCATATCCGAACTGTTTCGGCAGGCTGTCATGGAAAAGATAGAAGATGAATATGATCTGCAATGCTATGAGAAGGCCATGAAGCTATATTCTGAAGACCAAACAACTTATACTTTGGATGAAGTTGAAAAGGAGCTTGGTTTGTGAAATACACTGTTACATTTACAAAAGAAGCTTTGAAACAACTCAAAAAGATGGACAAAGCCAGTGCAGCATTAATTCTTGGATGGATACGAAAAAATCTTGAAGGATGTGATAATCCGAGAATTCATGGAAAAGGACTCACGGCAAATCGCAGTGGTCAATGGCGATACAGGGTTGGTGATTATCGGATCATAGCCGAGATATATGATGATAAAGTGGTGATACTGGTGCTGAACATAGGACATCGTAGGGATGTCTATGGCTAAAATAATTATCATGTTTTTTGCTTGATCATTTTTTAGAGAGGAGTCATGGCATGAAAAAAATTATAAAATATATATCGCTTGTAGTTTTGGTGCTTTCCGTAACGGCTACAACCTTAACCGCTTATGCAGGACCCAGCAAACAGGATTTTCTCAGACAAAAATTCGGTATAGATAACGGAAGCGGGAAGAGTTATTCTACATCCTCAATAGACAGGGCTGAGCAGGAGAATATAGCAAATTCAATGTCTACCACAGACACGGCTCTTGCCATGGATTTCGACTGGATGATCGACAAAGTCTACAACTCTTCAATGGGACAGTGGCCCAATGCTCTCGACGAACAGTATGTGGATCGTGTAACCGGTGATGAACCCTATCTTCTGAAGGGTGGCTGGAAATGCTACATGTGCAGTGCGGAATCAAGTCACTTTAACGGATACGAGAGATATTTAAATGCAGTGATAGATACTGATGGCGATAACTTCTCTGTAAAGCTTAACTGGTGGTTGTTTAATCCTGGAGATGCAAGTCAGTCTATCTTTGAAAGTGGATATGACATAGGAAAAGGAAAATGGAATTCAAAGACTGCAACGGTGCATACCGTGGCAGACATAGGAAATATCGATCTCAGTGATTTCTATATTTCCAAAAACCGGGATGAAGAATATGCGATTGGAACTGTTACCTGGAGTTCCGGAGAGGTTGATCATATCGGACTTATGCGAATGACTGCCGAGAAAACGAATGAGTTTTACGATATAGGAGATGGAGATGAGACCGGAGAAAAAGTCCTGAAAATCGTGGATCGGGCAAAGAAGCTCTGCGGAGCACCGGAAGCTGAGATACAGTGGGATGATGACAACACCATCACCTTGAGGATGTATGAGTACGTTAATGACGGAAGCACTTTCCATGAAACTACCTGGACATGGTATACCGTAAATGTTAATACCATGAAGGGAACCGATTTCTTCGGAAATGCGGTGGATTTCAGCAAATAATGCAAAAGACATCGATGAATCGGGGGTTACAAATGCCGATCATTGGTGCCTTTTCTCAATTTAGGGAGCCGATGACGCTAGGTCACCGGCTCCCTAAAAGATATTCAAAGTTTAGTAAAGTTTTTCAAAATTAGTTACAGCAACCCTTTTTCACACAGCTCATCCGCATATCTTACGGTTGCCATGGCATCACTGCCGTAGCAGTCGGCGCCGATCTTGTCGGCGTAGTCCTGAGTCATGACGGCACCGCCCACTGCAATCCTGCAGTCGGGCTTTTTTTCGTGAAGCTGTTTAATGGTCTCTTCCATATTTACTACTGTAGTGGTCATGAGAGCGGAGAGTCCCACAAGCTTTACGTCCTGTTCAAGTGCGGTTTCAACTATGGTTTCAGGCGGCACATCCTTTCCGAGATCGATGACATCGTAACCATAGTTTTCAAGAAGAACCTTTACGATATTTTTTCCGATGTCATGTATGTCACCCTTTACAGTAGCCAGGATGACCTTACCCTTTGATTCCTGCTGACTGTCAGACATGGATTCTTTAACCACGGTGAAAGCAGCCTTTGCAGCATCAGCTGCCATCAGGAGCTGGGGCAGGAAGAGAGTTCCTTTTTCAAAGCCCTTTCCCACGACATCAAGGGCCGGTACCAGATCCTGGTTAATGATATCCAGAGCAGATCTGGTTAAAAGAGCTTCTTTTGTAGCGGCGGCAGCAGGTTTTGCCATGCCTCGCTCGATGGCTTCCATGAGCTTGGAGCGATAAACCTGCCCATTTCCTGAACCACCTTGGGATGAAGCGCCGGACTCACCTCCGGTTGTTGCACCCAAGCTTCCGGGTGTTCCGTTTTTGTCTACACCTGAACCATCGGGATTTCCCGAAAACCCCCCGTTTGATGCCCCGAAGGAAGCATTACCGCCTAGGGGACTGCCGGAAGGCTTAAGGTCTCCGGCTGAAATACCAAGTGCATTGAGAACCCTGGAGCGGCAGGCATCCACTGCTTCTGAAACCCTTTTGTCGGGTGTTTTGTAATTCTGGTAAGCCCCGATGAAATCATGAAAGTTTTCATCCTGAGCGGTAAGGGCGCAGAAGCTTCTGTAGGCCTGCATCATTGCCTGGTTGTTCGGATTAATGATGGCGCAGGACAGTCCGTTCTGAAGCGCCATGGCGAAGAAATAGGAGTTCACAAGCTCCCTCGCCGGAAGTCCGAAGCTGATGTTGGAAACTCCCAGAATAGAGCTTCCCCCAAGCTCGTCACGGATCCTGCGAATGGTCTCAAGGGTCACAAGTGCGCTACGTGGGTCACTTGAAATAGTCATGCAGAGACCGTCGATAACCACATCTTCTTTAGGGATTCCATAGGATGCCGCGGTATCATAAATCTTTTTCGCAATGGCGATACGACCGTCCGCAGTATCGGGAATTCCGCCTTCATCGAGAGCAAGTCCCACGATAACTCCGCCGTATTTCTTCACAAGAGGAAATACGCTGTGCATTACTTCCTCTTTACCGTTTACGGAGTTGATAAGAGCCTTTCCATTATAATGTCTAAGTGCCCGCTCCATGGCGACCGGGTCAGAGGTGTCTATCTGAAGGGGCAGTGCCAGTACGCTCTGAAGTCTTATAAGGACTTCGTCCAAAAGCTCTGCTTCGTCGATTTCCGGGGTACCAACATTAACATCCAGAACGTGGGCTCCGGCGTCCTCCTGCTGTAAGCCCTGATCCACAATGTAATCGATGTCATGCTCCACGAGAGCCTGCTTGAAGCGTTTCTTTCCTGTTGGATTGATGCGCTCTCCGATGATTACAGGCTTTGCGCCGCCGCCGATCTCCACAACCTGAGAGAAGGAGGAGATAACGGTATGAGCCTCCGGCTTCGGTGCCCGGAAGGGAAGAGAAGTCACGGCTTCAATTTCCTTTTTGATGTGTTGAGGGGTAGTGCCGCAGCAGCCCCCGAGACCCACAGCTCCGAGTTTGGCGATAGTCTTCATAAATCCTGCAAATGCTTCCGGATCCACATCATAAACAGTCCGGCCTTCCACGGATTTCGGGAGGCCTGCATTGGGATTCACAAGCACCGGAACGTGAGCTGCCTTCACAAGACGTTCCACTATGGGAATCATCTGTTCAGGACCGAGGGAGCAGTTTGTACCGAGAGCGTCCACTCCCAGGCCCTC
>JAGAXP010000148.1 GCA_017940955.1 Oribacterium sp. | reverse complement strand
TGAATCAGCATATGACAGAGCTTCAGGAAAAAGCCAAGGAAGTTCGTATGGCAGCAGAAACCATCGACGTTACACTTCCTGCAAAGAAGATGGCTTACGGACATGCTCATCCAAACACCAGAGCTCTTGAAGAAGTAGAGAAAATCTTCGTTGGAATGGGTTATGAAGTAGTTGAAGGACCTGAAGTTGAGTATGACGAGAACAACTTCGAAAAGCTCAATATCCCTGCAGGACATCCTGCAAGAGACGAGCAGGATACCTTCTACATCAATAACAATATCCTCCTTCGTACCCAGACCTCATCAGTACAGGCAAGAGTTATGGAGCAGGGCAAGCTTCCCATCCGTATGATCTGCCCCGGACGTGTTTTCCGTTCAGATGCAGTGGATGCTACCCATTCACCTTCCTTCCATCAGATCGAGGGACTTGTTATCGACAAGCACGTAACCTTCGCAGATCTTAAGGGGACACTTGATAAATTTGCCAAGGAACTTTTCGGACCGGAAACCAAGACAAAGCTCCGTCCTCATCACTTCCCATTCACAGAGCCATCAGCAGAGGTTGATGTTTCCTGCTTCAAGTGCGGCGGAAAGGGCTGCCGTTTCTGTAAGGGAGAGGGCTGGATCGAGATTCTCGGCTGCGGTATGGTTCATCCTCACGTTCTTGAGATGTGCGGCATTGACCCCAAGGAGTATCAGGGCTTTGCCTTCGGTGTAGGTCTTGAGAGAATCGCTCTCCTTAAGTACGAGATCGATGACATGAGACTTCTCTACGAGAACGACACACGTTTCCTCAGCCAGTTCTGATAAGAAAAAAAGGAGAATCAAAATGAATACATCAATGAATTGGATCAAGGAGTATGTTCCTGATCTTGACTGTACTCCTAAGGAGTGGACAGACGCAGTAACACTTACAGGTACTAAGGTTGAGACCTGTACCATTTTAAATAAAAATCTCGATAAGATCGTAACCGGCCAGATTAAGTCCATGGAGAAGCACCCGGACTCAGATCACCTTTGGATCTGCCAGGTAGACGTAGGACAGGAGGCCAATGTTCAGATCGTTACGGGCGCACAGAACCAGAAGGTTGGCGATATTGTTCCCGTTGTACTTGACGGCGGAAAAGTTGCCGGAGGACATGACGGCGGAGAGATGCCGGAGGACGGCGTAGTAATCAAGGCCGGAAAGCTTAGAGGCATCGAGTCTTACGGTATGATGTGCTCCATCGAAGAGCTGGGCTCAACCAGAGAGTTCTATCCTGAAGCTCCCGAGTCAGGCCTTTACATCTTCCCTGAGGGAACAGCAGTAGGTCAGGATGCACCAACATTACTCGGTCTCAATGACGCTATCCACGAGTATGAGGTAACTTCAAACCGTGTTGACTGCTACAGTGTCATCGGAATCGCAAGAGAGGGTGCAGCAACCTTTAAAAAGACATTCGTTATGCCTAAGGAAGAAAAGTCAGGCAACAGCGAGAATATCAATGACTACTTAAGCGTGGAAGTCATTGACACAGATCTCTGCCCGAGATACACAGCCAGAATGGTTAAGAACATCAAGCTCGAGCCATCTCCAAAGTGGATGCAGATCCGTCTTGCCAGCGCCGGCATCAGACCTATCAACAACATCGTAGATATCACAAACTATGTAATGCTCGAGTACGGTCAGCCGATGCACAGCTACGATTACGATATGATCAGAGGTCACAAGATCATAGTTAAACGTGCTCAGGACGGAGAGGTATTTGAGACTCTGGATCAGCAGGAGAGAAAGCTTGACCACACAGTACTTACCATCTGTGACGCAGAGGGTGCCATCGGCATTGCCGGTATCATGGGCGGCCAGAACTCAAAGATCACTGATAACGTAAAGACTATGGTATTTGAGGCAGCCACCTTCGACGGCACAAACATCAGACTCAGTGCCCGTAAGGTTGGCGACAGAACAGATGCTTCCGCTTACTTTGAGAAGGGTCTCGATCCAAACCTTGCAGAGTCAGCCATCAACCGTGCCTGCGCTCTTATAGAGGAGCTTCATGCAGGTGAGGTTATCGGCGGAATGATCGATGTATATCCTGTAAAGCGCGAGGCTTCAGTTGTTAAGTGCAAGGCTTCCGAGATCAATCATCTCATCGGCTTCAACCTTACAGCACAGGAGATGAAGGAGTACCTTGAGCGCATTGAACTCAAGACCGAAATCGGTGCTGACGGAGACAGCCTCACAGTTACAGCACCTACCTTCCGTCAGGACATCCACCTTATGTGCGATGTAGCAGAGGAAATCACAAGATTCTACGGCTATGCCAATGTTCCCACCTCACTTCCCGGTGGCTCCGAGGTAACCGGCCGTCTCGCTCCGGATCTTGCAATCAATGAGAGAGTCAGACATTATGCTCAGGCACTTGGATACTCACAGGCTTTCATGTACAGCTTCGAGTCTCCGAAGGTTTACGACAAGCTTCTTTTCGCAGAGGATGCAGCTGAGAGACAGCAGATCAAGATATCCAATCCTCTCGGTGAGGACTTCTCTGTTATGAGAACCTCCAGCATGAACGGAATGCTCTCCTCACTTTCAACCAACTTCAACAGAAGAAACAAGGTTGCAAAGCTTTATGAGATTGCCAATGTTTACATCCCGAAGGCATTACCACTCACAGAGCTTCCTGACGAGCGCATGACTCTTACACTTGGCTCCATCGGAGAGGGCGACTTCTTCGACATGAAGGGCGATGTTGAGAACATACTTAGCCAGCTTGGGATCAGAGGTCGTTTCCACTATGACGCACAGGGATGTGAGAAGCCATTCCTTCATCCGGGACGCCGCGCAAACATCATTTACGACGGCAAGGTTATCGGATTCCTCGGAGAGGTTCATCCTACAGTGCTTGAGAACTATTCCATCGGTGACAGAGCATACATCGCAGTCCTTGATATGCCTGAGGTTTATCCTCTTGTTAATGATGACACCAAGTTCACACCGCTTGCCAAGTTCCCTTCAGTAAGCCGTGACTTCTCTATGCTGGTTCCTCTTAAGGTGACAGCCGGCGAGATAGAAGACGTACTTACCCAGAGATCCGGAAAGCTTTGCGAGTCAGTTGAACTTTTCGATATCTATGTAGGAGCACAGGTTCTTGCAGGCTACAAGTCCATGGCCTATAAGGTAACCTTACGTGCCCAGGATCACACACTTACAGACGATGAGATCAATTCTGTAGTAAAGAAAATCCTCAACGGTCTCGAGAGACTCGGAGTTTCACTCAGAAGCTGATATAAGCAAAACAGTAACAGAAAACCACCGGGGAACAAATCCCCGGTGGTTTTTTCCATTATTCAAACCAGTCATCATCCTCATCATATAAATTCTGCTTCTTGAAAAAATTAAATATGGTATCAAAAATATCCTTAAGAGAAGTTGATTTAAGCACATAGCCTGCAGGCTTAAGTTTAAGCACCTCCATAACGCTTTCGGAATCATTGGCACCCGTCAGAAAGATAACCGGGATATCCATGGTTGCCGGATCACTTTGCATGATTTCAAAGACTTCCCTTCCGGATTTCACAGGCATGAAATAGTCGAGAAGCACCAGATCCGGCTTGTTTTTACTGAGATAGGCCAGAGCCTGATCCCCGTTTTTAGCAACCGCGATTTTGTAATATTTCATCAATGCACCGTGGAGCATCTTGAGATACATGATATCATCATCAACCAGCAGAATTAATTTTTGTTCATCTGTACCCATAGCTAATCCCTCTATAATAAGCTGTGTTTAATGTTGTAATCGGTGATAAGCTGCTGTACCAGATCCCAGTCTATGTCATCCAGCGCAGCCTTGATACTCACGAGAGTTTTCTTCATATCGGAAGTGCCTGACTGAGCCATGAGAAAATCCACCAGCTTTTCACAGGCATCCAGATCAAACTCTTCAGCCTTATGTAAGAGTACTATCATTGACTCTGTCATTTCATTATAAGACAATTTCTCAACTTTTCCAATTTTTTCAATCGGATTGATTTCATCTTCCCGGGGACGGAAAGGATTTATCTCCGGAGCAGTAGGAATGTTGCTTTTCGGAGGTTCTATTTTGGTATGATCCTTATCCAAAACGTCCTTTTCAAATGAACTATTCTTCAAGTAGTCGATAAGAGGATTCAGTTTTTCATAAATAACACTCAGGTTTGCCGCAAAGACAGGAGCATTCTCAATGATGCTTTCAACATTGCCGGATTTACCTTCTTTTTCAAGTATCTCAGCAAATCTGCTTAACTGTGATGCACCTATGGCACGGGAGGTACTCTTTAAGGAATGTACTATTATGATGAAATCATTACGTGATTTTCTGTCCCTTGCGGATTTGAGTTTCTCAAGATTGCCGGGGATTCCTTCAACAAATTTTATCAGTGCCTGTGTTAATGTTTTGAAATCTCCGCAAAAATTCAAGCCTGCTATGAGGTTGATATCGGTCAGATCTGTAATGTAGGTACCTGTATCCTGTGACGAACCCGCAATTAGAAGATTAGAATTAGTTGTCTTCTTCTTTTCGTCTTTCTCCACAAGCTTAACCTTATCCTTCGGCAGATACTGAATAAGCTTTTTCTCCAGATGTGTCGGTAAGATGGGCTTCGAAAGATAATCTATAAAGCCTTCCTCCAGATACAGGTTTCTTGCACCGGAAATTGCATTAGCTGTCAGTGCAATTACGGGGACTGTTTTTACCCAGGACTTATTAAGCTTTCTGATGGCATGGAGAGTCTCGATGCCATCAAGATCCGGCATGAGATGATCCATGAATATGATATCGAATTCATATTCATTACACAAAGACAAAGCCTCAACACCGTTTGATGCTTCGGTGATATCAACCTCGGTTTTTTTCAGTAGAGATTTAAATACAAATCGATTTACATCTATATCGTCCACAAGCAGTATTCTGGCACTTGGGGCAATGAAGGATTCATGGTAAAGAGGTTTTTCCTGTAAAAGTCTGTTATATACAGATTTATGAGACCGGACAGTGCCCCAGTGTACAACCGAAACCTTAATGGTGAAGTAGAAGTCGGAGCCTACACCATATTCCGAGACAAACTGAAGCTTACTGTCTGCCTTGGCAAGCAGTCTCTGTACAATGGACAATCCTAAACCTGTTCCCTGTATGCTGCGATTTTTTATTTCGTCAAATCTTTCAAATTCTTCGAACAGTTTTTTCTGATCTTCAGCTTTTACACCTATTCCGGTATCTTTAACATGGATGGTGAGGTATTCATAGTTTTCGTCTATCTTTTCAAAATCAAGAGTAAAGGTGATGGAACCCTTTTCTGTATATTTTGCTGCATTGGATAAGATATTGGTAAGTATCTGCTTTAGTCTTAGCTCATCAAAACGGATCAGGAAGGGCATATCCTCATTGATCTCAACATTGAATTTAAGTTTTTTCTTTTCGCAGTATTGTTGTCCGATCCGGATCAGATCTGTAAGGAGCTTCAACAGATCGAAATCCACCGGGACCAGATCCATCTTTCCGGCTTCGATCTTTGAGAAATCCAGTATATCATTGACAAGGCTCAGCAAATGATCCCCTGAATTTGCGATTCCTGATGCATATTGAAGGATCTGGAAGTCAGTGGATTCCCTGAGTATCATCTCATTCATGCCTATGATGGCATTGATGGGAGTTCTTATTTCATGGGACATTTTTGACAGAAACTCGCTCTTGGCTTTATTGGCCTGACCGGCTTTCTGAACCATTTCATTAAGGTCATAGGAGGTCTTTTCAAGATAGGAAACAAGCCTCTCGGAAAGAGGCACGAGACCTCCGGGTCTTATATTGGTGCTCTGTTTGAAATATGTCTTCGGTGTGGAATCCGAAACAGGTCCCTCTCTGAAGCATATGGAGACTATGGAACCTGCCAGAAGACCTCCGACACCGTGCTGTCTGAATATTTCCCCCGCACCGAAAGCATGGGTGGCCTGGGGCAGCATTCTCGTGAAAAATTCCAGTTCTTTTTTATATCTGGTGTTAAGAAGCATGTATCTGCTTACGCAGAAAAAATTAGTCATGGCTTCAGGATAAAAATCCTGCATTCGAAGACTCAGCTTCTCGGATTCATCAATGATTTCCTTGGGATTTCCGTAACCTATCTGAAGCTGTTCACCTTCCTTTATATCACCGTAGTAGTATAGTTCTCCATGTTCACCGCAATAGAAAGGAATACGTACAAACGGAGTACCGTCCCGGTTAATGATAATTGGAAATTCGTTGATATTAGCCATATTGTAGGCATTAAGGTCAGCATCAAGATAATATTTATAAACCTCAGCAACCGGTGTATCATCCAGCTTTTCCAGGCAGGTTTCACCGATTTTAAGGTCAACGGTATCGTTGACATGAGCAGTAAAGGTGCGGCCGAGCGGCTTCCATCCGAGGCACGCATCATTTCTGATCTTCAGATCTTTTCCGCAGTAAGCTACGGCAGCAAGGCCGTATTCAACAGCATTGTCCGTAAATGCATATGCCCGGGCACCCTGAAAATAATCATCAAAATGATTGCTTGCAAGAGCTCCGAAAAACGGAATGCCATCAAGCCCTTCACTGACAGTATCAATAATTTTGGATATACCGATGGTATCGCCCACGGGAAAAAGATGAACGCCCTTGAGATGACGAATACCTTTCAGTTTCCTGTTGAGTTCTTCAGCACCTTCCGATTCAGAAATCTTTGTGAAGTCATAAAGAAAAGTCTGAGTTTCGGATCTTTTGAAAAACATAAAACTCAGCATGGCTGTATACTGATTGTTAAAATCACCCATGCCAAACATAGACATACCGGCGATTTTTATACCCGGGAAAGAGGACTTCAGTATATTCAGAATTTCACTGATATCCTCATGATGGATCCTGGTGGTATAAATCTGAGCATAGGTATGGAAATTGCCGGCGTAGAGGGTTCTTAATTTCTTGTTATTAACAAGATCATTTAAATCATTTATACCTTTAACAACTACAGTCTTCTGATACATATATCCTCATTTCAAAAAATGAATCCACATTGCAGTCATGCCTATGCCCCGGCTAAGCAGCCGCAAACATACTTATACATATTCTATATCGACATCAGGAGTCCTGTTAATAATATTAATGAAATAAAAAAGATGCGGCATCGGAAGGCTTTTTCCATAACTGCCATTCCATATGCCGCATCTTTTATTTTGGTCGTACTTTCAGGTTAGTGCCAAAACAGCACACATCCAAAAAACAGAATCTGCAGAATATTTCGTGTTCTTCAGACTCTAAGGTTGGCACCCTTGAAGTCCCTTTCAAGCTCACGTTTTTGCTGCTTCTTTGCAAGATCTGCGCGCTTGTCATAAAGCTTCTTACCACGGCAGAGACCAACCTCTACCTTCACAAGAGATTTACGGAAGTAAACCCTGAGAGGGATGAGAGCGTAGCCCTGCTCCTTGAGCTTTCCGAGAATCTTGTTTATCTCGTACTTATGCATGAGAAGCTTACGGTCTCTGAGAGCGTCCTTGTTGAAGATATTACCCTTCTCATAAGGATTGATATGCATGCCCTGAATGAAGACCTCGCCGTTTCTTATACCGCAGTAAGCCTCCTTAATGGAGCATTGGCCCAGTCTCAGGGACTTTACTTCGGTGCCCGCAAGCTCGATGCCGCACTCGTAAGTCTCGTCTACAAAATAATCGTGATATGCTTTTTTATTGTTGGCAATGAGCTTTGTGCCTTCCTCTTTACCATAATTCGCCATAGCAGTCCTCCTCATCCCTTATCAACTGGAAATCTATAGTCCTTGTGAGCTTGTCGGCCCTTATTGCCCTGACACGAACCTTGTCACCGAGCCTGTAAACCCTTCCGGTTCTTTCGCCTACCAGCTCATACTTATCCTCATAGAACACGAAATAATCATAGTCCATAAGCCTCAGGGATACCATTCCCTCGACGGTGTTTGAAAGCTGTACATAGATGCCGTAATTCGTGAGACCGGAAACGATACCGTCAAACTCCTCATCAAGATGATGCTGCATCCATTCACATTCCTTCAGTTTATCTGTTTCTCTTTCCGCCTCATCAGCCCTTCTTTCCAGAGTTGAAGCTCTCTCGGCAACTCCCGGAAGAAGATTGTGATAATGTGAAAGCCTTTTTCCCTTAAGCTCGCCCCTGAGGTCCTCCTTGATTATACGATGTATCTGAAGATCCGGATATCTTCTGATGGGAGAGGTGAAGTGACAGTAATACTTTGCTGCCAGGCCGAAATGTCCGCTGCACTCGGTAGAGTAGCGCGCCTGTTTCATTGACCTGAGGGTCATGGTCTTAACAATCGGTTCCTCGGGTTTTCCCTCTATGGACTCAAGAAGCTTCTGTACTTCCTTGGGTCTAATGCTTTCTTCGTCACGTACTCTTATAAAATGTCCGAAATTCTCAATTGCACGTCCCAGTGCCTCAAACTTTTCCGGATCAGGTCTTTCATGAACACGATATACGAAAGGCATCTGCTGCCAGAAAAAGTCCTCGGCCACAGTTTCATTGGCTGCCAGCATGAAATCCTCGATGAGCATGTGTGCTTCGTTTCTGATATAAGGAAGAATCTCCGTAACCTTACCCTTTTCATCAAGGATGATCCTGGTCTCGGGGAAATCAAAGTCGATACCCCCGCGCTCGTGACGGCGGTTTCTCAAAAGCTTTGAAAGCTCATACATTCTGAAAAGCATATCTCTATAAGGGAGATAAGTTTCCAGGTCTTCGCCGTTTGTAAGCTCCGCGCCGGTAAGAACGGAATGAACCCCGTTGTAGGTCATTCTCTTATTGCTGTGGATCACTGATTCACATATCTCATGGTCGATGATCTTACCGTTTTCATCTATCTTCATGATGCAGCTGAGGGTTAGTCTGTCTTCATCCTCGTTGAGAGAGCAGATGCCGTTACAGAGCACTCTAGGAAGCATGGGGATGACACGGTCTGTAAGATATACGGAAGTTCCGCGGTTCAGAGCCTCCTGATCGATGAGACTGTGTTCTGTCACATAATGGGAAACATCAGCGATGTGAACATAAAGCGTATATATCTTTGAAGCTTCATCGTAAGTAAGAGAGATGGCATCATCCAGATCCTTGGCATCTTCACCATCGATCGTAACAGTGATAAGGTCTCTGAAATCGTGGGCGCTTCTCTGTGCCAGAGCCTCCTCCGGAACAGTATCGGGGACGCTTTCTGCCGCCTTCATGATTTCCTTAGGGAATTCTTCAGGCAGTCCGTAAGCCCTGACTATAGAGAGGATGTCCACGCCGGGATCATTAACATGACCGAGAATTTCAGTGATTACACCCTCAGGCTTATGCTTTGCATCTCCGTAGTTTACGACCTTGACGACTACCTTGTGGCCGTTTACGGCACGCATATCCTTACCCTGAGGAATAAAAATGTCCTTAAGTATCCTCTGGTTGTCAGGCTCAACGAAGCCGAAGCTTTTCTGTTTACGGTAAATGCCTATGATTTCTTTGTTTGCATGTTCAAGAATCTGAGTCACATGTCCCTCGGAACGATGACTGCTGTCCGAATTTCTCGTGATGATGATCCTGACTCTGTCTCCATCCAGGGCATCCCCGGTGAAATCAGCGGGAATGAAAATGTCATCCTCATCCTCATGTCCTTCGAGACTTACAAAGCCAAAACCTCTCTGGTTTGCTATAAACCTACCTACATGAGTGAAATTCTCCGTACGTCCGTATCTTCCTTTTTGTGATATACCGATCTTTCCGGCAGATACCAGTCTGTCCAGAACTTCCTGGAAATCCTTTCTTTCAGGTTTCGGTATCCCCAGAAGCATGGCCATTTCTTTAGCTTTCATGGGCTGATAGATTTTGTCCTTGACTAAATCGACTATCAGCTTTGCAAGCTTGTCCTTTTGATAATCCTGCATATAAACTCCTTGTCCGGATTCTGTGATCCGTCGAAATTGAAGCATAAGTCCTTGAAACGACAGTCCTTTAACGCGAGGGCTGACGCTACATACCGAGGTGAATTCGAAAACCTGTAGCAGATCAACACATTGCTGTATTGATGCCGAACTTATGCAGAAAAACACCTGCATACCTAATTGTATGCAGGTGTTAGATAACTGTCACTAAACTAATAGTTTAATCTTTTGTAATCCTATAAAAATGATTACCAGATGATATCAAGTATCAATGCGATAACAAAAAATAAAGCTGCAGCGATTTTTGTAAACTTCTCAAGTCCGCCTTCGATGGAACGACCTTTATTCTTTGACCAGTATGACTCAGCCATTCCTGAGATAGCTCCAAGTCCTGCGCTCTTACCTTCCTGCATGAGGATGATAGCTGAAAGTGCTATACCAATAATACAAAATATGATTACAAGTGCGATTTTCATAAATCTTCACCACCTTATTCGCAATTAGTTTTCAAAATACCGTAGTACTATAGCATATATATATTTACATTTCAAGTGGGTCTTTGAAATGGGTCTTGAAAATTGTTACTATTCACAGTTAAACTCCTTTGATTCATGCAGTACCATCTGCTTTTCTGCATTCGCCCACCCCATTCACGTGACTTATTGATTTACTTTTTAGTCCCACCCCAGCTCATGCAGAAAATCAGATTCTGGACTCATA
>JAGAXP010000147.1 GCA_017940955.1 Oribacterium sp. | reverse complement strand
GTTTCCAAATTTATATTTCAGATTTGCGTGTTTATCAAACATCATCAATGCAGATTTACCTTTCAGATACCCCATGAATGATGAAACACTATATTTGGGTGGTATTGACACCAACATATGTATATGATCTGGCATCAGATGCCCCTCTATTATCTCTACACCTTTGTAATTACATAGGTGCTTTATTATATCGCGCAAATCTTCCTTATATTGATTGTAAATTATTTTTCGTCTATACTTTGGTTTAAATACGATATGATATTTACACATCCATTTCGTATGGGCGAGCGAGTATTCTTTATTCGCCATTTATATCACCGTATCCTTTCTGTATAGTGGCTTGAGCACTACTATTATAGTGAGGATACGGTGATTTTGTATAACTTGAACACCCACCCGCATAGCGGGTGGTTTTGTGTGCCACGCGCTTGATCGTTTTGCTGCCGGCAAAACTTGAAGCAGCGCACGGCACGTGGTCACGACCTACAACAAAACCGGAGGGTCTGTTCCGAAAACAGAACAGACCCTCCGGTTTTTAGATCACAAATACTTACAGGATCACAATACACTCATATGGTCTTAAGGCATCAATACTTGAAAGCTGCTTCTGGTCATAGTTTGAGAGTAATATTTTTTTGCCTGACATATCTATACCTTGAGGCAGGCTCACTTCATCTGATGACATATTGTTAAGCACGATGATTTCTCCATCCTCTCCGATTCTCTTATAGCCCAGAATCTCTTTTACAGAATCATAGATAAACTCTATCCTGCCATCACGGATGACCTCGTACTCCTTCCTGAGATTTACAAGCTTTCTGTAGAAGTTAAGAACAGAATCTCCATCTGTCTCCTGGTCGGAAACATTTACACCCTCGCGCGCCTCCGGAAGGCTTATCCAGGGTTCCGCTTCGGAAAAACCCGCATGCTCAGTATTATCCCACTGCATCGGTGTTCTGGAATTATCTCTGGAACGTTCTCCCAAAATATGAAGTGCCTCATCTTCGTTCTTTCCGGCTTCCAGCAATATTTTAAAGTAGTTAATGCTCTCCACATCCCGGTAATCCTCGATTTTTTTATAATGAGGATTCATCATGCCGATTTCTTCTCCCTGATATATATACGGCGTTCCGCGAAGCATATGTATGCTGCAGGCAAGCATCTTTGCAGACTCTTTCCAATATTTATGTTCATCCCCAAATCTTGAGACTACTCTCGGCTGGTCGTGATTGCACCAGAAAACAGCATTCCATCCGTTTTTTTCCTGCATCCTGAGCTGCCACTCACGGAATATATCCTTCAGCCTGTCGTAATCCGGCCTCTGAAGCTCCCATTTTTCTCCATCCTTGTAATCTATTTTCAAATGATGAAAGTTGAAGCACATGGAGAGCTCCTTTTCTCCGGGATCCGTGTATCTGATGCAGTGATCAATGCAGGTGGAAGACATTTCCCCGACAGTCAGCATGTCCTCTATACCCGTATCCGCCACAAGCTCCTTCAGATATTCATGTACATGTGGTCCGTCAGTATAGAATCTTCGTCCGTCACCTTCCTCATCATCCCGGAATATCTCCGGCTTTGATATGAGATTTACTACGTCAAATCTGAATCCCCTGACTCCCTTGTCCTTCCAGAAAAGGATGACCTTCTTTAACTCGTTCCTTACTTCCGGATTATCCCAGTTAAGATCTGCCTGTGATACATCAAAAAGATGAAGATACCATTTTCCGAGAGAAGGAACATATTCCCAGGCACTGCCGCCGAACTTTGACTGCCAGTTCGTAGGTGGTTCGTCAGCATTACCATCACGGAAAATATAGTAGTTCATATACTTCTCTTCACCGGCGAGGGCACGTTTAAACCACTCGTGTTCTGTAGAGGTGTGGTTGAAGACCATATCAAATATGATTCCCAATCCTCGTTTTCCGGCTTCCGTAATAAGCTCAGTTACATCCTCCATATTTCCAAACATAGGATTAATGTCAAGATAATCCTCTATATCGTACCCATTGTCATTCATGGGTGATTTAAAGAAAGGTGTACTCCAGATATAATCCACCCCGAGACTACGGATGTAATCAAGCTTTTCGATGATTCCCCTTATGTCACCGACTCCGTCGCCGTTGCTGTCACAGAAAGACTTCGGATATATCTGATAAATCGTACTCTTACTAAAATTCTTCATAACTTTCCTCCATGGGTCAGGCACGAGCCGAATTAATCCGAACTCGAATCTCACCCTCCAAATAATCTCAAAAGTTTACTGTCAAAATCATTTGGAGGATCAGACAGCTGCCAGATTAATCCTGACTGCTGCCGACCCACATTTCAGATTTCAATGCTTACTTTCAAACTCTTATACCTGTTTCAAACGCTTACCGCCGGCTTCATAGCCTTTACGGTTCCTCTTTTTTTACCTACCGCAACAGTGAGAAGGAACGGAACTGCTACAGCAACAAGTGTACAGATTGCGAAGCTTGCCATGTGCTGAGGCTGGATTGAAAGGATTCCGGGAAGACCGCCTACACCGATGGCGTTGGCTGTTGTTCCTGTTGCCACGCAGATTACAGCGGCACATGCCGAACCGATCATTCCGCATACGAAAGGATAAACATGCTTTAAGTTTACTCCGAACATAGCAGGCTCTGTTACGCCGAGATAGCAGGAGATGCACGAAGGAACATTAACCTCCTGAGCCTCCGGATCCTTCTTCTGTAAGAAGATCATTCCAAGGACTGCTGAACCCTGTGCGATATTTGAAAGAGCGATCATCGGCCAAAGCATGGTTCCGCCATAGTCAGCGATGAGCTGAAGGTCGATGGCATTGGACATATGATGAAGTCCGGTGATAACCAGTGGTGCATAAATGAAACCGAAGATTCCGCCAAAGATAACCTTCATTGAGCCTGTGATACCTGCATACACAACCGCTGAAATTGCTGAGCCGATCTTCCAGCCGATAGGTCCCAGAACAAAGTGTGCTGCAATAACCGATAAAAGCAGACTGCAGAACGGAACAACTATCATTGAAACAACCGCAGGAGTGATCTTTCTGAAGAATTTTTCAAGGTATGCCAATGTAAATGCCGCAAGCATTGCCGGTATAACCTGAGCCTGATAGCCTATCATGTTTACTTTGAAGAAACAGAAATTCCATGCGGGAATCTCAGTAGCGCCTGCAACAGCATAGGCATTTAAAAGCTGTCCTGATACAAGTGTGAGACCCAGAATGATACCGAGAATCTGTGTGGTTCCCATTTTCTTTGTAACTGACCAGCAGATACCTACAGGAAGCATATGAAATACCGCTTCACCAATAAGCCACAGGAAACTGTCTATTCCCGCCCAGAATACACTGATGTCACATAAGGTTTTGGTTCCGTTTTCGAAAAGGTACAGACTGTCAATGCAGTTTCTGAAACCGAGGATCAGACCTCCTGTGATGATGGCCGGGATGAGTGGTGCAAATACCTCTGCCAGAGCTGTTATCATTCTCTGAAGTGCATTCTGATTCTGCTTTGCAGCACTCTTAACCGCATCCTTTGACACGCCTTCGATGCCTGATACCGCGATGAAATCATTGTAAAAATCACCTACTGTTGTTCCGATGATCACCTGGAACTGTCCTGACTGTGTAAAGCTTCCCTTTACCGATTTGAGCTGCTCTATACCCGGAACATCTGCCTTTGCCGGATCATTAAGAACAAATCTCATTCTGGTAACACAATGTGATACCGCTGCAATATTCTCTTTTCCACCTACGAGCTTTAAAAGCTCCTTTGCGTCCTCCGCATACTTACCCATAACGACCTCCGTATAAAAAACATCTTGTTTGAACAAGTTCTGAGAATTTTATAACATACTTGTTTAAACATGTCAACAAAAATTCCGCAAGTTGTTTAAACAAGTTTTCCTGACTAAGTAACAGTTCAGACATAGCACATGAAGAGCCGGCTAAAATGTTACTGTGCTATTGAATTAATAAGAAATACAGGTGTCATGAATGTTTACTGTGATTGTATAATAAGCTATAATAATTCGAGATGTTTAAACAAGCGAGGGTTAATATTGATATGCCAAAGTCCAGATATTCTGATATATATCAGGATTTAAAGAATAAAATCGAAACCGGGGAATATGAATTCCAGGAACTGCTTCCTTCAGAACACCAGTTGATAGAGCACTACGACTGCTCGAGAAATACCATAAGACGCGCTATAGGTAACCTTGTTACGGATGGATATGTACAAACGATGCAGGGAAAGGGCGTGCGTAATATCTACCAGCCGACACAGCAGAACTCTTTTGCCATCGGTAATATCGAAAGCTTTCGTGAATCGGCACTAAGAAACGGTAAAAAGCCCAAAACCAGGGTGATATATCTGACAGAGCTGGTAGCTGATAAAAATATAGCACGCCGGACAGGTTTTGAACCCGGTTCAAACCTGTATTATCTCCAGCGTGTTCATTACCTTGATAATAAAGCTCTCATTCTTAATCACAATTATTTCCTGAAAGATCTGGTTCCCAACCTGACAAAAGAAATCGCCGAGAGCTCAATCTATGACTATATCGAAAACACTCTCAACATGTCTATCATCACCAGTAAGCGTGTATTTACCGTTGAGAAGATGACGGAGATTGATGAGAAATATCTGGAGCTTGGGGATTACAACTGTCTTGCCGTAGTAACCAGCCAGACCTACAACAGCGACGGTATCATGTTCGAATATACCCAGTCACGTCACAGACCGGACTATTTCAGTTTCCAGGACAATGCCACAAGACGGGTACGATAAGCAATTAGCTTGTGAAAACATCCTGATGGATGTTTTCACAGGTTGATTTCCAATTGCCTTCCACTGTATTTCGTATTTTCTGCCATCTCTTTCATCCAGGGACCGTAATTATGATCCCACAATGCGTCAAGCATGGTTTTATAGTTCGGATCCGCCATTATCTCCGGGCGGTGATCAGCCAGGGAACCTTCTTCATAGTAATCAAAAAACCGGAATATCAGTTCCTCGACCCCGTCCTTTTTCTGCCCCTTCAGACCTTCACTGTCTAAAAGCTCCGAGAAAACCTTGTCCATATAGAGATCCCGTTCCTCTTCCAAAGGGCGAAGCTTTTCTGACACATCTTTTCCATAAGCATCAAGCTCCAGAGGCTCCGCATAGTAAAGGATCCTGTCCTTTCCCACTGCCAGATTCCCCATAAGATGTTTCCCTGAAAAGGGCATCCCGCTAAGCACTTCCCAAAGACCGTCCTTCTCCAGGATATACTGGGAATGCATATGCCCTGTTATGCAAAGCTTTACTCCGCCTTTTATCAATGTCTCAGCCAGGTCATCGTTATGGATGATATTGGTGGCGGTTTCTTTTCCGGAGGAGTTATACAAAACATTGTGATGTGAAAGGAAGATGATTCTTTTCCCTTTATATTTTTCCAGCATCTCCCGGAGCCAGCCCATGGTTTCAGGAGAGAATTCGCTCTGTGCCCCCCGGAATAAGGCTTTATCATCCATGGCAAGCAGCACTACATCCTTTGAGATATAGGTGTAACTCAGTGATGCCGGATCTCTGTCAACAGGATCCAGAAGTCCGAAGTAAGCCTTCTCGTATTCATCCTCATCCATAAGGTCAAAATCGTGATTACCGGTGGTGATAACAAGCGGAATTCCTGCATCCTTTATCCTTTTAAGCCTGGCTGTAAGCCCGGCCACATCCTCTGATGCCCCGCTGTTTGTATTATCACCTGTCACGATGAAAACATCGGGATTTTTCGCGATCACTTCTTCCACTATGGCATCTGTAAACTCACCTGAAAGAGCTATACCCGGAACATTAAGATGATCCGCACTCTCCCTCTCTGTATAATGGATATCCGAAATGATAAGCGCGTGAAGTACTTCCGGATCAGACCATACGGGGTCAGCTTTCACAGAGTCCGTGACCACGACCATGTCAGAAGCATTGGCAGCATGAGATTCTTCCGGAGATTTTTTTGCAAAGGCTGAGCATCCCGTAAGAATAAAGGTCAAAAAGATAATCAACAGTGATTCTGAAAGTGTTCTCATAAGCCTTACTCCTGACATATCAGTTCTTCAGCTTCTCAATCCTTCAAAAAGAACTGGTCAAAGCCGGTGGTTTCAAAAGCTTCCCGGTTTTTCACCTGTAGTAATAAACCGGTGAATATCCGTAAGGTACAAATGCTATGGTATTTAAACCGTCATAACATATGACCTGTGCTCCGGCATCCAGGCTGAACTTACCGTAATCGGCTGCGACAGAGCTCCAGGTGTTGTTATTTACCATCACATAATTCACCTTCATATACGAAGGGTTTCGTTCTCCTGTAGGCGTATAATCATAAAACTCCACCGTTATGGAAGTGGGATCGTTTGGAGTAACATCTATAAACTCCATAAGGCTCTGATTATAGTAGGTGCCGTAAACCTTCTGGGAGGAATCCGTATAAAGCTGAACCAGGGATTTCATGACATATCCCTTCATGCCATTGTAAGTAACTTTATAAAAACCATCATTTATGTCAGAAATCTCAGTAACCGTGGAGCCTTTCGGCATCTGTGTGTATGCAGGAGAAGCAGCTGTGGGAAGACTGCGAAGACTCGCAGATTCATTGACATTGGCAATGGTCCCAAAATGTCCGACCGAAGTTTTTGGTTCCCTGTAATCCAGATATGCTGCAAGAATGTAACCTATCATCCCATTGTAATCAACATACAGGTAACCGTTTCGGGCATTACCCAGATACTGAACGGGTGAGTATAACGGAACCTGAGTTATAACATCCGCATCCGTAGCCGGAGAATATCTCAGTGATACGCTTACCTCACAGTTAACTACGTAGAGAAGGTAGCCCGGGGAAACACAGTAGTCCGATGTTATATAGTACGGTGAATAATCTATCTCGTAGGAATACGAAACAGTACCTGATATCACGAATATGGAAACTATCAAAGCTAAGATCAGTTTGCGAAAAAACATGAGTCGCACCCCGCTTTCAAAATGTCAAAACCGGTACATCGTCATTTACAATTCTATATCGACCGATACCGGATGAACATGGATTTTTACTAATAGGCCGCCGGAAAACCCATAATCTTCAGGCGACATATATAGTTAGGTCGACTTGAATTATAGATTATATAAATGGAGTGAACATAGTGTAAGGTTTTCTTCATGGAGTTTATGGTATAAGATGTATTAAGCAAATATGGGATCAAAAAGGAGTGCAGCATGGGAAAGTTATATTTTGTTCGTCACGGACAGACAGTATGGAATGTAGAAAATAAAATCTGCGGAGCCACAGACAGCCCGCTGACAGATAAAGGTCATGAACAGGCAAAAGAGGCCGCTGTGAAGATCAAAGAAGACATTGACAGTGGAAAGATCCATATTGATGAGATACTTACTTCTCCTTTATCAAGGGCGTATGATACTGCAGAGGAAATATCAAAAATTACAGGTATTCCAATGCGTGTAGAGCAAAGGCTTATAGAGCAGAACTTCGGCAAGTGGGAGTCAACTCCCAGAGATGGTGGTGACTTCAAGCTGGCAAAGCAAAACTTCATTGACAGCTATGAAGGCGGAGAATCCATGTTCCGAATGGCTCAGAGAATTTATAATCTTCTGGATGATATCAAAAGGGAGCCTGACAAGGTATATTTACTTGTTGCCCATAACGGCATCTCCAGATTCATCATGTCCTATTTCAGAGACATGACAAATGAAGAATTTGCAGCCTATGGAATAAAAAACGCAGAGCTGAAGGAGTTTGATTTTTAATTCTTATGGTAAAATAAGTATAATCTCGAAAAACAGTTTTAGGTACACCAGATAAGCTCTATAGGAGCATCACTTGGCTTATTACTGCAATCTGTCAGACTTCCCTGTACAAAAATCTTATCGTTTACCCTTGTCGTATATCTCTCCCAGTGCACGGGGGCTGTTGTTATGCTTACTAAAGAATACCAGAAGCAGCAGTGTCACAACGTATGGAATTATCCTTACGATATCATTGTAGGTTGAAGGCATGCCCAATTGCTGGATAAGTGCCTGGCCTCCGCTTCTGGCAAACCCAAATATAAGGCAGGCTTCAAGTGTGGGAAGTATGGACCAGTTGCCGAATATCAGAGCTGCAATTGAAAGATATCCATAGCCAAGATAAATATCCGGAGAAAAGTTTGCTGTTATTGAATAGGCATAGCTCATACCGGCAATGGCAGATAGACCTCCGGATATAACTACTGAAACCAGTCTGATACGATTGACATCTATTCCGGCCGCATCTGCTGCATGAGGATTATCACCGCAGGCTCTTAAATGCATTCCAAAAGGGGTTTTGTACAAAACATACCACATGATTATGGCAATAATAATTATAATTACTTCAAACGGATATACATTTCTGAAAAACGCCCCGATAACAGGTATTCGGGAAATGCCCGGAACTGAAAATCTTGTGCTTGTTTCAAGGACAAACTTATTGGAAGCCTTACCAAATATACTTTCATTCAGACGTTTTGTCAGGAAGCTTGTAAGTGCTGCCGCAAGTAGATTTACCACTACACCGCTGATAACCTGATTGGCTTTAAACTTGATACATAACAGCACATGAACAAGCGAAAAAAGCATTCCTCCCAATGCCGCAGCAATAAAGGAAGTGTAATAAGGCACCTGGGAGGAACCTGCGAACTGCTGTATCAGCAGGACTGCCGTAAGGGCTCCAAAGAAGGCTCCGAACCCCTGGAGTCCCTCCAGTGCCAGATTGGTTATTCCGCTCTTTTCACTGTATATTCCGCCTATTGCCATTATGAACATGGGAAGTGCAAAAGCAAGACCGTCTATAATTATGTTATCTATCATACTCTCTTCACATCCTTTTTATCATTGAGTTCCATGCTTATCTTTTCGATATACATCCTGAGGAATTCCGAGCAGGCAGCAAATATCAGAATCACCGAAGTTATAAGGTCAGCTATTTCTACCTCAACTCCCTGCTGTGAGCTCATATATATAGACCCGTTGGATATTGTGGTTATCAAAAAGGATGCAAATATACATCCTACGGGGTCACAGCATCCAAGGAGTGCAACGGCAATGGCATTGAAACCCATGCTCGGAACCACTCCCGGACGAATGGAAGCATTGTAACCACAAAAATAGGTGACGCCCGCAAGCCCTGCAAGGGCACCGGAGATGGTCATGGCAAGCATCATATTTTTTGAAATACTGATGCCGGCATAATTTGCGGCCTTTTTCCCCAGACCGACAGCCTGTATTTCGAATCCGGCAGTTGTTCTGTTGATCAAAAACCGTACAAGGATTGCGGCTATAATGGCAAGGGGGAAGGTAAGGGGTATACAAAATTTAAGATCAAAGGCCTTTACATTAACAAGCGTAAGCCTTGCTTCCTCGGAGATGGCTATACTTTGTCTTGAAACCGGGTCCAGATAAAATGTATTAATGAAAAATGTAAATATATACATAAGAGTATAATTTATCATTATTGATGAAACTACTTCATTTATATTAAACCTGTACTTCAGCCAGCCTATCAGCGCTCCCACCATCGCACCGGAAATAATGCCAATGATAAGTACCAGTGGCTTAGCCAGTATTGCCGGAAGTGAAGAATATCCAACAGTTAAGGTTGCAATGAATCCGGCTGTCAGCATCATCCCTGAAACACCAATATTAAACAGCCCTGCTTTAAGGGCAAAAGCTACAGACAGTGCTGCAAATATCATAGGTGTCAGAGTATCAAGAAAGCTCATGAAATCGGTAAACATATTCTGACGTCCGGCATATTTTTGCTTCAAAAGCAGCCCCGAACCCTGGAGCAGATTACCATAGGCCGAAAATGGATTTTTTCCGAGGGCTATAAAAATCATCGCTCCAACCAGAAGACTTATGATGATTGAAAACAGAGATATTCTGACCATTTGTAACTTTTCTCTGCCAAGAAGCTTTATCAGTATTTTTTTCATGCGCTCTCACCTCGATCCCCAACGCCCATCATAAATCTTCCTACTTCATCTATGGTAAGCTCTGAAGCCTTTGCAATACAGTTTATTCTTCCATCAAATATAACTCCGATGGTATCTGCACAATCCATTATTTCATCCAGCTCAAGGGATATCAGCAATACAGCAGCCCCTCGATCCCTTTCGGCAATAATCTGTTTGTGAATGCTTGAAATTGCACCTATGTCAAGACCTCTAGTTGGCTGCATGAATATGATAAGAGGAGTTTTTAATTCAAGCTCTCTTGCTATTATCGCCTTCTGCTGATTACCTCCGGACATGGTCCGTACAATGGTATTGACTCCTTTACTGCTTCTTATATCATAATCTTTTATAAGTCTTTCTCCGTTTTCTGACATTTCCTTTAGATCAAGAAGTGAATTATGTGACATTCTTGGACGATAATACTCTTTAAGAGAAAGATTGTTCTTAAGATCAAAACCAAGAACAAGGCCTACATTGTGTCTGTCCTCGGGAATATAAGCTACTCCCTCTTCTGTTCGTTTTCTTATGGAAAAAGAGGTTATGTCTTTTCCGGAAAGCTGTATGCTTCCGCTTTTGGCCTTTTTTAAACCGGCTATTGCATCTGCCAGTTCGTTTTGACCATTTCCGGAAACTCCTGCCAAAGCGAATATCTCTCCCGAATGAATCTCGAAGGATACATTTTTGACTGCCTCATAACCCACTTCGTTACATACTGTGAGCCCTTCAACCTTGAGAACAACCTCTCCGGGTTTTGCTTCGCTCTTAACGGAAGTAAAGGATATTTCTCTGCCAACCATAAGTCTTGCCAGTTCAGCTGTTGAAGCTTCGGGAACATTCAGAACATCTATCAGCTTTCCTCTGTTAAGAATGGCACATCTGTCAGCAATGGCTTTAATTTCCTCAAGCTTATGAGTGATAATGATAATGGTCTTTCCGCCATCTCGAAGTCCTCTGATTATATCAAGAAGATATTTTATTTCCTGAGGTGTAAGTACAGCTGTAGGTTCATCAAATATAAGTATTTCCGCATCCCGGTACAGCATTTTCAGAATTTCCACCCTCTGCTGAGTAGAAACATTAAGATCACTGATAACTGCCGTCGGATCAACCTTGAGACCATATTTATCAGAAAGCTCTGCTATGTCCTGATTGGCCTTTTTAATATTCACATGGGGAATGAAGCCCATAAGTTTATCCTGCGGTTCGGAACCGAGGATGATATTCTCTGCAACGGTATAATTTGATACAAGTCTGAAATGCTGATGTACCATGCCTATACCCAGCTTTGTTGCATGGCGTGGGGAGACTATATTGACTTTTTCTCCACGTATAAATATCTCTCCTTCATCAGGTTCATACATACCAAAAAGAACACTCATGAGTGTTGATTTCCCGGCCCCGTTTTCTCCCAAAAGAGCATAAATCTCCCCCTTTTTTATGCTTATTGAAACGTCATCATTTGCAATAAGCCCGGGAAAACGTTTCGTTATATGCTTCATCTCAATTATGTATTCCGAATCCATCAAACTGCACCCCTTTATCGTTATCTGTAAAAAAATCGGACGCGGACTTTCTTGTCAGCGTCCGATAACATCGGTCTTACTACTATCGCAGTGTGGTCAAAAGGAAAATGTCTGCTTTTCAGGCAGGCTGCCTGCATGTGAATGGAGGATAAAAAACCTCCTATTTTCAATTATTCAGCATCAAGCCCGGTGAAATTATCAGGTGTTAAGCCATTAAAATTAGCTGCCGGAACTATCGTTCCATTTTTTATGAGCTCATATGCTTTATCTATCTTCTCTATGACATCCGAGGAGAGCTGGCATCTTGAAGAGTCACTTACATATCCTACAGAATCTGTATCTGCTCCAAGAATGTAATTACCACCTTTGAAAGACCCATCCAGAATTGTCTCAAGAACCCTCTTGTCATTAGCTCCCATAACTTTAAGCGCCGAAGTAAGAATTACATTGTCACTTCCATTGACACCATCATCATACTGATCGGTATCGCAGCCTATCATATAATCCTTTTCAGAGCTTTCCTTAATTGCTGTGAGAACTCCCGTTCCCGAACCACCGGCAGCAACGAAGATGATATCACAGCCTTCTTTGATAAGAGCATCGCCAACAACCTTGCCATTTGCTGGATCGCCGAAGGAACCTACATAGTTACCGCCTACATTTGCTCCTGTCATATCGGTTCCTGCATATGAAGCCAGCTCAACTATCTCAACACCGGTATCATAATGCTTATTTGCATAATTCACACCGGACATAAATCCATACTGATAGTTAACATTTGACTCAACCGCAATTCCGTTTACAACAGCAACCTTCTTGGTATCGCTGGAAAGTGCCGCAGCCATTCCTACAAGGAAGCCTGCCTCCTGCTCTTTAAATGTCATGGCATAAACATTATCAAGCTCGACTTCTTTTCCATCTGCATCTGTCGGGAATGAATCAACAAGGATAAACTTTTTATCAGGATTATCGGCCGCAATCTCGCCGATTCCCGCGAACTGGTAACCATCACATACCATTACATCATAATCTACAACGATATCTCCGACTGCCTTTACAGCTGCATCTATAGCTCCTGAGGTTTCCTGAACGGGCGTTACAGTTGAACCCGGATGTGCGTCGATAAAACTCAGGATTCCCTTGTAGTTTTCTTCGTGAAAGGAACCATCGTCTACACCGGTCAGAGAAGTTACTATCGCGATCTTAAGTCCTGTTTCCTCTGATTTGTTTACGTTATCATTAGCAGGTTTTGCACTTCCGCCGCAGCCTGTAAGAGCTGCTGCCATTACAACACTCAAAAATACTGAAATAATTGTTTTTTTCATAGCACATCACTCTCTATATATTTTTAATAATGGGATACAAGAATATTATAGTCTGTATGACAAAAAAATACTACCATTTTGAATATCCCTGTATAATGACCTTGCAAAAAAAGAAATCCACCGGAGGCAGTTCTCTTCGGAGAGAACCATCCCAGGTGGATAAAACAAAAGATCCCGGCAACAGCCAGGACCGGATATACTTAAATTGTAAAATATGTGACTTTATATTCTTGCCACTCCTGACTTTCTTGCAGCCTCTGCTGTAGCCTTGGCAACTGCATCCTTTACACGTGGATCAAATGCCTTCGGAAGGATGTAATCAGCATTAAGCTCCTCATCGGATACGAGGCTTGCGATAGCCTTTGCTGCTGCGATCTTCATCTCATCGTTGATGTCAGATGCGCGAACATCCAGAGCTCCACGGAAGATTCCCGGGAAGCAGAGAACGTTGTTGATCTGGTTAGGGAAGTCTGAACGTCCTGTTGAAACAACTGCTGCGCCTGCTGCCTTTGCCTCATCAGGGAAGATCTCAGGTGTAGGGTTTGCACAGGCAAAGATGATAGGATCCTTAGCCATGGTGCGAACCATATCAGGTGTAAGAGTTCCCGGTGCTGATACACCGATGAAGCAGTCAGCTCCCTTGATAACCTCTGCAAGAGTTCCCTTCTCGTGGTTGAAGTTTGTGATCTTTGCCATCTCCTGCTTGATAGGATTGAGATCTTCTCTTCCCTCATAGATAGCGCCCTTACGGTCTGTCATGATAACGTTCTTGAGTCCCATAGCCATAAGGAGTTTAATGATGGCGATGCCCGCAGCACCTGCACCGGAAGTTACAATCTTGATATCCTCGATCTTCTTTCCTACTACCTTAAGGGCATTCATAAGACCTGCAAGAGTGATAACTGCTGTACCATGCTGGTCATCATGGAAGATAGGAATATCGGAAACCTCCTTAAGCTTCTTCTCGATCTCGAAACATCTCGGAGCGGAAATGTCCTCAAGGTTGATTCCTCCGAAGGAACCGAGAAGCATCTCTATAGTATGAACGATCTCATCCGGATCCTTGGAACGTACACAGAGAGGGATAGCATCTACATCACCGAATGCCTTGAAAAGAACGCACTTTCCTTCCATAACCGGCATACCTGCCTCAGGTCCGATGTCACCTAAACCGAGAACTGCGGTTCCGTCTGTAACAACGGCAACTGTGTTCCATCTTCTGGTAAGCTCATAAGACTTGTTTACATCCTTCTGAATCTCAAGACAAGGCTGTGCAACACCCGGTGTGTATGCGATAGAAAGTGCTTCGGAAGAATCAACTGCCGCTCTTGAAACAACCTCTATCTTGCCCTTCCACTCATAATGCTTCTCCAATGATACCTTTGCGTAATCCATAATTTTCTCCTTTTAATTATTTTTTGAATAGTCTGCATTTACCAGAGACCATGCCTTCTCTACTATTTCGGGAATCAGGTCATACATGACCATGAAATCCCCTTTTTTCATTTTAACAGTTTCTTCCCTCACCGGTATATAGGAAATGTCAGAATCTATAGATTTTTTCGGAGCTACATCCAGAAGCTCCATCCATGCCGCCCTCTCTATTCTTTTTTCAGGCGTAAGAGCATTAAGCTCTTTTCTGAGTTTCAGCCATTCGCTTACGGTTCCGTATTCTATCAGAACGCCTCCCAGGATAAAGAAAATTCCGGTAAATCCAACAATATCTTCACTGCCCTTATTCAGAATAATGAGTAAGCCCAATATTATGATGATAATACTGAAGATACAGTGTTTTCTTTTCTCACCGGAAAACTCCAGAACTTCCCTTAGCTTCCTTTCGGCACAGCTCCTGCAGATTCCGTAATCCTGAAATTTTCCGAGAGCCTGAACCCTATGATGACCTTTAAGGGATCTCACATTCAAAGTCTGTACTTCCAGCACCCGGTACCGGAAGTCAGCTTCTTTTTGGCAATTGCTGCAATTCATAAATACTTTACAACATTCCTCCAAGTATTGATAACATAAGTGATCCTATGATCAGGATGATGGAACCACCGATTCTTGATGAAATCTGTGAGAATGGCATAAGCTCCATTCTGTCTGCTGCTGAAAGAACAGCTACGTCACCGGTACCACCCATGTTGGCCATGCAAAGACCTGCTGTGATACCTGCCTCTAACGGATAGAAACCAACCATCTTTCCTACTACTGCAGCACCAACGAAAGCGCCAATGCAGGTAAGGAGACAAAGAACAAGATATGTAAACGAGAAACTTGCGATAACAGTACCAAGTTCAAGATAGCAGATACCGATACCAACAAGAAGAGTTGTTGTAAGATTCTTCATGATGAACTGGAACCACTGAAAACAGCAGATCTCGATTTCCTCAGGGATAATATCAAGCACCTTACATACAGCTACAGAAATGATCATCCATGCATAAGCGTGGATACTTACTGATGGAACCGCCATTGTCCAGAACTTGGAAACGATATAGCCCCATGCAAAGAATGAACATGAAACGAAAAGTCCCTTTCCGAGGTTTGCAACACTGATGTGGTCTCTCTTCTTCTGCATTTCAGGACTGATCTCATACTCGGCAGCATTAGCCGCACCTGTTCTCATAAGAGCACCCTTACCATTAAGATCACCGGATAAAACCTTTGAAAGAACACCGGCCATAACGATGGAAATAGCATTACCGATGGCTACGGCGGGTGTCATGGTTGAGATTGCTTCATCAGCTGTCATAGTTCCTGATGACTCAAAAATCTTTGAAAGAGGAACTGCACCGGCTCCCATTCCCCCGCCCATGATAGGAAGAGCGATGAGAAGAATTGACTTAACAACTCCAAAGCCCATAATCGCACCGGCAACACCTGCCAGAGCAAATGAAAGAACGATAGCACCGAAGATTGCAGGGAAATATCTGGCTGCTGCCTTAGCAAGAAGCTTTCTGTTCATACCGAGGATAGAACCGCAGATAAGTGCTGCGATGTAGAAATCCAGAAATGCACCTGTCGGCTTAAAGAATGTTGTGATATTTCCGATGAGGTCCAGCTTTATGCCCATTGCATAAATTTCATTATCTGCATCAATAAGCTTAGGAATAAGATTAAAATAATTCAGTGCCGCAGAACCAAAGATAACTACGATGGCTCCGCCTCCGAGATAATCCTTGATGATTGGTGCTCTGTTACCGATTTCATTCAGAACTGTTCCGATTACTATCATAAATGCGAAACATCCTGCCATACCCTTTGGTAAAACGCCCAGATAAGTTGCCGCAAGGACAATCGCTGAAAAAATCGCGAATATCGTCCAGGGCATCTCAAACAGTTTTAAACCCTTGTAGCCTTCCGTACTCTTTGCCATAAAAACCTCCTGAATAAATGTTTCAATGTTTTATTACTGTACTTATATTATACAATCTAAGAAATAGTTTTTTACTGTTCAATCGGCAACATTTTTGAAGAAGTGCCGCCTGATAAACCAATAAGAGACAGTTCTCGCCGGTGATGATCATATCGGGTGGGATCCTCACTTCAGGCAAAGATCAAGCCGGGAAGGTTCTCTCGATTCAGAACCTTCCCGGCTATTATTATCAAACCATCTTCTCAGGTCTTACAGTTTTGTCGTATTCCTCACCGGAGAGGAAACCAAGACTGAGAACAGCTTCTCTTAAAGTTGTATTCTCTTCAAATGCCTTGTGAGCGCACTTTGCTGCATTCTCATAGCCGATCACAGGGCTTAAGCAGGTTACCAGCATAAGGGAATTTCTGAGATTCTCCTCCATTTTGTCTTTCTTTGCCTTTATGCCCGATGCACAGTTCCTGTCAAAAGAAACAATACCATCTGCAAGGAGCCTGATGGACTGCATCATGTTGTAAGCAAGCACCGGCATGAAGACATTGAGCTCGAAGTTACCCTGGGATGCACCGATGCCGATTGTGGCGTCATTACCCATAACCTGGATAGCCACCATGGTCATGGATTCACACTGGGTAGGGTTAACCTTGCCCGGCATGATGGAGCTGCCAGGCTCGTTCTCCGGGATGCTTATCTCGCCGAGACCGCAGCGGGGTCCGTTGGCAAGCCATCTCACATCATTGGCAATCTTCATAAGGTTCGCAGCAAGTCCCTTTAAGGCACCGCTTACGTAAACGTATCCGTCCTTTGATGTAAGGGCGTGGAACTTATTCTCGCTCGGCTTGAATTCCTGTCCGGTGATGGATGAGATCTCTTCGCAGCAAATCCTGTCAAAACCCTCGGGGCAGTTAAGGCCTGTTCCTACAGCAGTTCCGCCTATGGCAAGCTTTCTCAAGTGTGCTGAGGCCTCAATGATCTGAGCCTTTGATTCCTCCAGCATTCCTCTCCAGCCTGAGATTTCCTGACTGAACCTGAGGGGTACCGCATCCTGAAGATGTGTGCGTCCGATCTTAATGATGTCTTCATTTTCCTTTTCAAGACGCTTGAAGGTTTCTATAAGCGTGTCCACAGCCGGAATCAGATTCTCATATATGGCGATAACTGCAGCCATGTTCATGGCGGTGGGGAAGGTGTCATTGGAAGACTGGGACATATTTACATGGTCATTTGGATGAATGCTTACCTCCGGATGATCATGCACCGCAACATGGGCTATGACTTCATTCATGTTCATGTTGGACTGGGTGCCGGAACCTGTCTGCCATACCTTAAGAGGAAACTCCTCCGGATATTTATTATCCATGATTTCTTCGCAGGCACCGATGATGGCTTCCGCTTTATCCTTTGCAAGCTTTCCAAGCTTCAGATTCGCACCTGCTGCCGCAGACTTCAGAACTGCAAATGCAAATATAACTTCTCTCGGTATAGTTTCTGTTCCTATACGGAAGTTCTCAAGAGAACGCTCAGTCTGAGCTCCCCAGAAATGCTCCGCCGGAACCTTTACTTCTCCCATTGTGTCATGCTCTATCCTATATTCCATGTTTTCTCCTCATTTAATTGCTTCCACGTCAAATTCGATATCCTCTTTTGTGTTCCACAGTCAGAAATCGAAAAACAACACTCACATCATATCATGAGTCGCCCGACAAATGGACGTTTATATCACATCCATTTTCGATATATTGTTCCTTGAAAACTTAATACACTATCTTTTTTATAAAAAATACGATTTCAGATGCACATGCGTACCTAAAATCAGAGGATTATTAGCATC
>JAGAXP010000146.1 GCA_017940955.1 Oribacterium sp. | reverse complement strand
GCAATAGGAAAGAGGCTTGATGCTCCTAAGAAAAAAGGTGCAAGGGCAGAATGTTCCTGTTATCTTACATGTGACATAGGAGCCTATAATACCTGTAAGCATCTCTGTAAGTACTGTTATGCCAACGCAGAACCGGAAATAGTACTCTCGCAAAGCAGGCTTCATGATTCGAAGTCTCCGTTTCTTATCGGGAATTATTCTGACGGAGACAAAATACATGATGTTCCGCAAAAATCATGGGTTAACGGGCAGATGGAGCTGTCTTTTGTTTAGGGACAGAAAATATTTCAGGTTTCAGTTTCTTTTCAGTATAGGGTGATATTATATGCTCATCAGATGAGGAACATCTGAAAACCCCAAAAAGTTTTTTTCATACTACTCTAGCCGGCAGACTCCTGATCTGCCGGTAACCCTCTGAAAACCGATGATCAGATAATATTCACTCTATCATCTTTATATAAACTTACGCGGTTAAGATTCGGTACATTCGAATTTTAACCGCTTTTTTATTAAAATGCGATTTATCTGCATCCTGCAATATAGGAGCAAGATATTTTATACGCGAGATATTAAAATCCCTGGATGTGAATTCAAGGTTACTTGTTGAGGCAAAAGTTCCTCAATGCAGTAAGAGAAGCACCAGCACGTTATCTACATTAATTAACCTCAATGCGGAGCTTATGTCCTTAGCGGCATAAGTATCTGAGTTAAGGCTGAATGGTAGAAACGCAGTCCACCCTCCTAAAGAGGGGTTATGTAAAAAAATAAGAGAACAATGGCATCGCCATCTTTCTCTTATTTGCTCACATATTTGGAAGCACGCGACTTTAGTCGTGTGAGGCTTCACTTAGCTCTGTTCCAGTCTCTTTCTTATCTCTACAACTTCCTTCGGGGCAAGCTCGGGCAGTTCTCCGCCATTTTCAAGGGCTGCAGCATAGCTTTCTATCAGAGCCACTCTCTTTACTTCATAGGCATGCTTTTCTTCGGCTTTTTCCAGCACCACTTCAATATATTCTTTCGGAATAACACATACTCCGTCAGCATCTCCCACCACCAGATCACCTGGCTTAACATTAACACCAGCACAGGTGATCTCTGTGTTAATGTTTCCTTCTCTCTTTCTGATGGGGCCTCTTGGCAGGATACCAAGTGAATATACGGGAAAATCAAGGGATTTTGTTCCCTCCGAGTCTCTGGAATATCCGTTTACAACTATGCCCTCAAGTCCCATGGCCTTGCAGGCTCTTTCAAAAAGGTCGCCGATATAAGGTCTTTCCCTGTAGGCTTTTCCGTCCACTACCATAACGTAACCTGCAAGGGGTCTCGTATAGGCCGCGATATTTATGGGAAGGTTATCCCCCTCTTCGGTTTCCACGGTGAGGGCTGTACCTATCATAAGCCGGGTGGTTCCCACAGGCTTCATCTCAGCACACATACAACCGTCCATAGGGATGGATATCTTTGCCTTTTTTACTCCGTCGAGAAGCAGAGCGACACCAAGCTTTCTGACTCTGCTGATAATTTCTTCCGGTAACAATGGGGCGTTTTTGTTGATCATAAAAAGAGCCTCCTTTATAAAGATATGTTAAACATATCATCTAAAGGAGACTCTTTCAAATAAAACAAATGTCATGATTTGTATATATAGAATTTTATGAAAACTGATAAGACAACATCTAGGTTAAGAAGTATTGCGGAGAATCCCGATGGTGAAATGGGAGGCACACTGAAGGCTGTTTTTTTACAAATTTTTTGGCAATATTTTTTGCTGTATTCTAAATCATTTCCGGTGGGCAAAACAGGATATCATTCTTGTCGGTAAATCTATACATTTTAGTAAACTTGCATTAAAATAAGTGACAGACGGTTTACTTATCAGAGGTACATTATCACCCTTCCGATTGTTGATCTTTCCGGATAAAGGAGTTTTTGCACAACTGATTTGTAAACTCTAGAGAAACATTAACCCGAAGGCAGGTCCCGCCCCGGAACATCTGATGGACAGAATCCGGTTATCAGTATGTACAGGGCGACCACTGATTAAAAAAAGGAGATGACAACACAAATGAATGCTTCTGAATTAAAGGAATTGAAGCTCAAAGCTGTTGAAGTTAGAAAAGGTATTCTTACAGCCACACACGGTGCTAAGTCCGGACATCCCGGCGGAAGTCTTTCCTCTGCAGAGATGTTTACCTATCTGTATTTTAAGGAAATGAATATCGATCCGAAGAACCCTAAATGGGAAGATCGCGATCGTTTTGTTCTTTCAAAGGGTCATACCGCACCGGGTCTTTACTCGGCACTCGCTCTCCGCGGTTTCTTCCCTGTAAGCGATCTTGCTAATCTTCGTCACACAGATTCCTATCTGCAGGGACACCCCAACATGAACACTGTACCTGGAGTAGATATGTCCACAGGCTCCCTGGGACAGGGAATTTCCACAGCAGCGGGAATGGCTAAGGGCGCAAAATATCTAGGAAAAAATATACATGTATATACGCTTCTCGGCGACGGTGAGCTTGCCGAGGGTCAGGTTTGGGAGGCGACAATGTTCGCTGCTCACTATAAACTCGACAATTTCTGCATCATCGTTGATCTGAACGGTTTACAGATTGACGGCAGAACCAAGGATGTCATGAATACAGCACCTGTTGATGCAAAATTTGAAGCTTTTGGATGCAATGTCATTACCATTGACGGCAATGATTTCGAGCAGATTGAAAATGCATTTGATGCTTTCCATAAAAACGCAGGCTCAGAAAAACCGACTGTTATTATTATGAAGACCATAAAGGGCAAGGGTGTATCCTATATGGAGGATCAGGCCGGCTGGCACGGCAAAGCTCCGAATGATGCAGAGTATGAACAGGGTATGGCTGAACTTGAAGCTGCCCGTAAAGAAATTGAGGAGGCGTAAATCATGGCTGATATAAAGAAAGTTGCTACACGTGACAGCTACGGTAATGCATTAAAAGAGCTCGGCGCTTCTGCATCAGATCTTGTTGTTCTCGATGCTGATCTCGCAAGCGCTACCAAGACAGGTATATTCAAGAAGGCTTATCCTGAACGCCATTTTGACTGCGGTATTGCTGAATGTAATATGACAGATGTTGGTGCCGGTCTCGCGGCAATGGGACTGGTTCCCTTCGTTTCCACTTTCGCAATGTTTGCAGCAGGACGTGCTTACGAGCAGGTACGTAACACCATCGGTTATCCTCATCTGAACGTTAAGATCGGTGCTACACACGGTGGAATTTCTGTAGGTGAGGACGGCGCTTCACACCAGTGCTGTGAGGACTTTGCCCTTATGCGCACCATCCCGGGTATGACTGTTATGTGCCCTTCAGATGATGTTGAGGCAAGGAAGATGGTTAAGGCTGCCTATGAAATGAAAGGCCCTGTTTATATGCGTTTCGGCCGTGCCGCAACACCTGTATTCCACAGTGAAGACTATAAGTTTGAGATCGGCAAGGGCGAAGTGCTTAATGAAGGTACTGATGTAGCCATCATCGCTACAGGTATCATGGTTCCGGAAGCTATCGAGGCATGCAAGGCTCTTCAGGATAAGGGCGTATCTGTTTATCTCATCAATATGCCTACCATTAAGCCGATTGATGAAAAGCTTATCCTTGATGCAGCAGAGAAGTGCGGAAAGATCGTAACCGTAGAGGAGCACAATATCATCGGTGGTCTCGGAGAGGCTGTATGCTCCGTACTTGCAGAAAATCATCCTGTACCGGTTAAGCGTGTAGGTGTTAATGATGAGTTCGGACACTCAGGACCTGCCGGAGAGCTTCTCAAGGCTTTCGGTTTATGTGCAGATAATATAGTTGAGCAGGCACTGGCACTTATTGAGAAAACAAAATAATAACAGTCAGAATCATGTTTTATTAAACAGGATTCTACGAACCAAATGAAAGACGGCTCTCTATCACATAGAGAACCGTCTTTTTATTATTTAGAGCCTCCATTTTAGCTGTATGTTAAACATATATGTAAAGAGACTCCTGTTTTGGCCGGATTTTTTAGCTAAATTTTCTTTCCGGAAGACTCTTGGGCCTGTACTGGATATTACTAACCTGATATACAGTAACAAAGGCCTGGGGATCCACAGTATCAAGAAATGTCATAAGCTTCTGGAACTCATGCTTGTCCACAATGGTGATGATCTCTTCGTGCTCATCGAGGTGATAAGCTCCGATAGCTTTATAAATGGTAGCACCGCTGTGAAGATCATTAAGAATAAACTGTCTTATTTCATCATTCTTTGGAGAAACGATGCAGACACGACGTTTCAGATTATGGTCAAATATAAAATGATCCAGCACGATACCATTGAGATATGTTCCCAAGAGGCTTAGCACTACTGTTTTTACATCATATGCAAGATATGAGGATAATGCTATGCAGATTCCGGCAGCCGATAAAGCCTTTCCCATATCGATACGGAAATACTTGTTGAGGATCTTTGCCACGATGTCAAGTCCGCCGGAGGAAGCATTTCTGTTAAAAAGGATGGCGAGGCCAATGCTCACCATGAAAGTATAGCATATGACATCAAGAAGTGAATCCCCGGTAAGTGAGGAAATCGCAGGAAAAAGCTTTTCAAAAATCCAGAGATATATGGGAAGCAGGATGGAAGTATATACTGTTTTGTAACCAAACTCACTTCCACAGGTGAAGAAACCTATGATGAGAAGGATGACATTCAAAAACATGGTTATCTGTGACATGGTGAAGGGTACAAAGTTAACCAGTACTATGGCAAGACCGGAAATGCTGCTGATGGATGCATGAGTAGGTATGAGTAAGAAATATACGGCAGCGGCAATGATGGCGGTTGCAAAGGATAAGATAAACAGTTCCTTTATGGTTGACAATATTTTCATGATGCTCCTCTATAAACACATAATTTAATAATCTGTTCCGGACATACAGATTCCGATTTGTTGGGACCGAAACTATAGCCATAGCAATAACTTCAAATAACAGCTCGTATATTCTAGCACCAAATCAACCCAAAACCAAAAGCTAAAAAAGCTTTTCATTGTCACCACTTTGCACCATATCGATACAGGCGTTGTGGATTTTTTTACAATAAGGAATATAGTTAAAAAATACATACATTGCTGTTGTTCGTGTACTCAAACCACATGGTAAAGTGGTATACTGTTACCATGTGGTATTTTTATGTTAATGTTGTCATGTGGGCGTTTCATTCGTGAGGTATATAACATAAAAATTCATGAAAAATCTTTATGAAAGCGGGTAACTGCCATGGAGAATCAAAAGTCCCCGTTGATTGCGATCTGTTCGTTTATAGTAGATAAACGGAATCTGTTCTTTCTGATCTATGGGATCCTCATGATTTTTTCCTTTTTTTCACAGAACTGGGTGTCGGTAGAAAATGATCTTTCCGCCTACCTTAGTGAAGACACAGAAACCAGGCAGGCCATGGATCTCATGGAGAAAGAGTATACCACCTTCGGTTCCGCCAAGGTTATGGTATCCAACATCTCTCTAAGAGAGGCTTTTACAGTGTGCGATACCATCAGAGAGACCCCCGGGGTATATGAGGCGGGCTTTCTGCCGGAGTACCTGAATCCGGCATCGGGAGAGGTGGCAAAAGAAGGCGAGGAGCTCACCATAGATGAGATACGGGAGCATTATAATGATTCCTCCGCTCTCTTCGAGGTAGTTTTCAAATACCCACAGGAAGATGATCGCTGTCTGGATTCCCTGAACAGTCTGAAGGAGAAGCTAAGCTCCTATGACCTGCATGTTTCAACTACCCTGGGAGATGTGAAGGCGGAAGCCATTGAAGAAGAAATGAAGGTGATCATCGTTATAGTGGCAGCGGTTGTGGTTCTGGTGCTGATCCTCACCTCTGAGACCTTCGGTGAGGTGCCGGTACTTCTTCTTACTTTTGTTTGTGCAGCCTTTATCAACAAAGGAACCAACTACATGATGGGAACCATTTCTTTCGTTTCCAACTCTGTGGCCATCGTTCTGCAGCTGGCGCTTTCCATTGACTATGCCATCATTTTCTGTAACCATTTCAAGGAGCAGAGACAATACTATGATACCCGTGACGCGGTCATCATTTCCCTTACCCACTCCATACCTGAAATTTCCTCAAGCTCCCTTACTACGGTTTCCGGACTTCTGGCGCTTCTTTTCATGGGCTATGGACTCGGAAGGGATCTGGGACTTACCCTCACAAAATCCATAATCATAAGCCTTCTCGCGGTATTCACCCTGATGCCTGGTCTCCTTGTGCTGTTTTCCGATATAATGATGAAAACCAAACACAAGAACCTGGTTCCGAAGATACCCTTCGTGGGGAAATTCGCCTACGCTACAAGGGCATTCATCCCTCCTGTATTTCTGGTGGTCATTCTGGCAGGTTACTTCATTTCCTCCAAGTGCCCCTACGTTTATGGCTACTCAAATCTGAAGACTCCTATACGGAGTGCCTCCCAGATCACGGAAGACATGATCAGGGACACCTTCGGCAGCAGCAACATGATCGCCATCAATGTTCCAAGCCATGACTACTACAAGCTTTCCCGGATCGCGAACTCTCTGGAGGCTATGCCCGAAGTAAAGAGCGTTACCTCCCTCGCCAATACCGAGGCCAAGGGCGGATATATGGTTTCCCAGCCTTTGACTCCGAGACAGTTTTCGGAAATGGCGGATCTTGACTATGATGTGGCTGCCATGGTTTATGGTATGTACGCTTCCGACAAGGCTGAGTACGGACACATCATCGGAGGCATCGACAAGTACAGGATACCCTTCCTGGATATATTCATGTTCCTTCATGACAAGATCGATGAAGGCTATGTGGAGCTTAATGAAAAAGAGCGGGCAGACATAGATGACACCTTTGATAAGATCATAATGGGGAAGAAACAGCTAAGAGGTGAAAACTATGAACGAATGCTGGTGTATCTGAACCTTCCGGAGGAGAGCGGGGAAACCTTCACCTTCCTAAAGGGACTCCACAGGGAGATCGATCCTGTGTTTGAGGAGGAAATGGACAATAATCCGGAGCTAAATGTTTATATCGTGGGTGAATCCACTTCCGAGATGGATCTGGGTGCCCAGTTTGAAACGGATAATGTCGTGGTTTCGGTGGTTTCACTTCTCTTTGTACTTGTGATCCTTCTCTTTACCTTTCAATCCGTGGGTATGCCTATCCTTCTCATCATGGTCATCGAGGGTTCTATCTTCATAAACTTCTCCTTCCCGGCTGTTATGAAGGAAAACATTTTCTTTATCAGCTACCTTATCGTTTCGTCAATTCAGATGGGTGCCAATATCGATTACGCCATAGTCATTGGCTCCCGCTATGATGAAAACAGAAAGACCATGGGCCGTAAGGAAGCCATCATTGAAACAATTAATTTTGCCTTCCCCACCATCATTACCTCAGGCTCCATCCTGGCAATTGCAGGAACCGTTATCGGATTCCTGACCTCCGACGGTGCCATAGCCGGCATCGGGCAGTGTCTCGGACGTGGTACCTTGCTTTCCATGTTCCTGGTACTGTTTGTTCTACCGCAGATCCTTCTCCTTGGTGACAAGATCATCGCCATGACTAAGTTCTCTGTTGCAAGACCTATAAGAGCCAGGGCTGAGAGCGGTATCATCAGAGTTGACGGCCGTATCCACGGGCATATCGACGGGCAGATCCTCGGTACGGTGCATGGCATCGTCCGCGGAGATGTGCGGGCTTCCATCATTTCCGGAGACATACAGAAGCTTGCGGATAATGAAGGACAGAATATAGAGGAGTATCTTGACCATGAAGATAATGAGTAAAAAAATAATACAGACAGCCCTCCTCTTTATGATGACACTCGTAGTGCCGGTGACTGCTCCCGGCGTGCTCCTTGCGGCAGAAGGGGAGGAGTCCCGGACCTTTGAGATAAATAACATGGAGGACTACAAAAGCTTTGCAAGAAGCTGCCGGGCTGATGTCTGGTCCAATGGCATGACCGTCAACCTGAACACGGATCTTGATTTTTCGGATGAAAGCACCTTCCCGGCTGTTGCCTGCTTTAACGGAAGCTTCCTGGGAAATGACCATAAGATCACAAATGTGAGATCCGGGAATCCTATGTTCCGTACTATCGGTTCCACAGGCACGGTGAAGGATCTGGAGCTTTCATCTGTAGTTGACTCGGAGAGGGATAAAACCGCTGCCTTCGTGTCGGAAAACTATGGTCTTGTTGAGAATGTAACAGTTAACAGCAATGTTAACGGAAAGACCACCACAGGTATCCTGTCGGCCATAAACTGTGACACCGGCATCATCAGGGCGTGCCACGTGTCAGGAAACATAGAGGGTGACAATGCTACCGGCGCCTTCGCAGGAAGAAACGAAGGACTCATTGAGGACTGCAGCAGCTCTGCAAGGGTCAATGCTTCAGTCCGGGACACCAGCGTTTCCACCGAGGACATCAAGGATATCCTGGAAACCATACTTATCACCCGAAGCATTAACAATGTTGAAAATTTCAAAAACAGGGTAGATACCGGAGGGATAGCCGGATATAACCTGAGGACCGGAACCATACGAAACTGTGAATCCACCGGCGTAACCGGATACAATCATATCGGCTACAATACCGGCGGTATCGCGGGGAGGAACGGCGGAGCCATTGAGAATTCCGTAAATAAAGGCTCTGTTTTCGGCCGGAAGGATACCGGAGGCATCGCCGGGCAGCAGCAGCCGGAGATCATCGTAGACTTCTCAAAGGATGTGCTTTCCTCTCTTTCGGACGAGATCGACCAGATAAACCTCCTGGTGACGGATACACTGAATACCACAGAAGGCATAACCAACAGTACCTATGACCGTTTGAACGGCATCTCCAAAACCCTTACGGAGGTTAAAAACTCCACCAATACCATGTACAATGCTTCCCTGGAGCGTTTTGACGAGCTGGCGGACACCATTAACTCCAGCACGGACACCCTGCTTAATGCAGCCGGGGACATAGGAGACGACATGGACTATGTGGATGACAGCCTGAGGGACTTAAGCCGGATGTCTGATGATCTCAGCGCTTCCATGGACGATCTGGCATATGCATTTTCCCTGTCCGATGCGGATAAGGAAGCATTGGCCGCCAGGAATAACCAGATCCGGGAGGATCTTAATTACAGCAGTGCCTTTGTGTCCGAGGCACAGAACCATCTCCTGCCTGAGGTGCCGGAGGCAAGACAGGCAAGGGTTAATGAGGGTGCCACCCGCATCAACCGGCTTGTCAGTAATGTACGTGCCACCCGCACTATGCTTGAGGGACTTCGCAGGCAGAAGGAGTTAATAGCTAACGGAAGTGTTCAGACTGATTTCAATAAACGGAGCGCAGCTCTTGATGCATCAGTCAGCGATATCCTTGATTCCCTTGAGGATATGGACAGCGCCACCACAGGTCTTTCCAGATTCAGTAAGTCTCTGGGGGGAACCCTTACGGACATTTCAAACAGCATTAACATAAACGTACAAAGCAGTCCCGTGATCCGGGCAGCAGGGGACAATCTTTATGCCCAGCTTGACAGTCTCTCAACCCAGCTTGACAGCTTAAGTGCCTTTGGACGCGATGACAGTATGGAGGTTCTCAGCAACCTTTCTGACATCAATAAGCGTTTTGACAGCATGACAGAGCTTCTGAAAAATGAGCGTGAGCGCCTTAATAACCTTGCGGATAACGGTGGGATATTCAATGACACCTCTGCTCCGGGAAACTCCACATCCCGGATCACGGGCTGCAGAAATTCCGGCAACGTTTCCGGCGATATAGGAGTTGGCGGCATCGCAGGAACCATAGGCATAGAGTATGACCTTGATCCCGAAAAGGATATAATCAGGTCCCATGACCGCTCCCTTGATTACAGCTTCGGAGCCTCAGCGACGATCGTGGATTCCGAGAATCTCGCCGGTATCGAGGGCCGCGGAAATTACATCGGAGGAATCTGCGGAAAGCTGGAGCTTGGGTACCTCTCGGGAAATCAGAATACCGGAGATGTAAAATCCAAAAGCGGACACTTTGTGGGAGGAATCGCCGGATACTCTGACGGAACCCTTGACAAGAACACCGCAAGATGCCGCATCACCGGAGAAAAGAATGTGGGCGGTATCGCCGGTTACGGAACCAACCTTACCTACAACAGTGCTGCTGTCACCATCCTGGAGGATGAGGAGTATGCAGGCTCTGTTGCCGGAAGGCTCGACAAGCTTGACCCCGATGCTGTGTGGGGTAATGTTTACTTCGGAGGCAGCTTAGGCGCCATCGATAACATTGACTACGCCGGAATGGCTGAAGCTTCACAGACTCCTTTGGGAACTCTGCTTGTAAAGTTTATGCTGGGAGGAAATCTCCTGGATATACAGGAAGTGACTCCCGGAACTATCCTTAAGGACGTGAAATTTCCAGAGGCAGAGCAGAAGGAAGGCTTCTTTATACAGTGGGATCAGCCCATGGACACAGTCATCGAAGATGACCTTGTGGTCAAGGCATACTATTATCTTCCGGTGGCTCTCCTTAATTCTCCGGCGAACTACAAGGACAGCAGCCAGCCACTACTCATCGTTGACGGTCAGTTCATGGAGGAGGATGTTCTGGGCTTCAAGAGCCCGGAGGAAAACCACTACATAGTGGAGATCCCCGAGGACGGTCTCAAGGAGCGTAAGGTTCGCGTACATAAACCGGAGTGGAAAAACTACAGCTTCACTGTAAACGGTAAGGAACAGGCGACTGAAGACTTTGGTGATTATCTCATCTTCGTCACCGGCGAAAGAAACCTTGACATTCAGATGGTGAAGGATGCTGTTCCCTGGAGAGATATTGCTAAAGTTGTGGGAGGCATCGCGCTGGTGATACTGCTGTTTGTTTTGGCGGACAGATTCAGGAAGAAAAAGCAGATTAAGAAAACTCCGACTGAAGGAAGCAAAAAAGGTGACTGAAAAATTCCAAAAATAAGCTAAAATTGCGAGATGATTGGAGAAAAATGGTGTTGTAGTCTGTCAATGTTTTGTCCGAAACTTTTTCTGTAAATATGGGTATTCTATGATAATTTAGATTTATGAGGGAGCAATCAGACTGGTTGCTTCCTTTTTCGGACTATATATTTATTAAAGATATAAGTCAATATCAGTTTGTGATTGTACCAAGGATTGTAGTATGATTATTTGCATATGCAATCGATAAATGGAGTTTTAAGGATCACGGAGATAATGATTGAGATTACATACTTTCAACTTTTTCTATTTATAACGATAATATGGATAATCACTCGATGTTTCATAGCGATAAAATCGAAGACATTTTCAGTAAAGCGTGAATGTCGGCAACTTTTGGTTTATGTGTGTATCGTTGTTATTTGCAGATTTGTATACTTCGGATTCCATCTTGAGAATGGAAAGATACCGACATTAAAGATG
>JAGAXP010000145.1 GCA_017940955.1 Oribacterium sp. | reverse complement strand
GGTATATAAGGAGTATTCGGCATTCCTTGATGCTGCGGGGCTGCCATATAACAATAACCAGAACGGATTCCATGTATGTCTCGAAATGGAGCATATAAGACACAGCTTCACGCAAGTATGCCGTGTGCGTAATGGAGAGATTTTGCTCACGGACTATTGCGGGAATTGCTATACAGGCGTTCGCAAGGCAAATCGTGTAGCAAAGGCGATAAGGGAGAAGTTCCCTAATCATGAAATCAGCGTGGAGCATTACGGAGCTTCATTTGAGATAGAAGTGTACTACAAAATTCAGTATACGACAGTTGAAGCGTTGCATGAAGCGGTACTGAGTGTGGCAGAGGTTGCCGATGAGGGTGCCAGGATAGGTTACGAAATGCTTGGAGATGAGGAGTTTGAAAGATAGTATTTGCGGAGGAGAATGTGGCTATGGTGGAGAACATCGAGGTAAATACTCAAAACAGCATAAGAATTGTATCGAGAGTTGGTAGGATTTATGTCGATCCGCTTGAGATTGGTAATGATGTTCATGATGCTGATTATATCTTGATCACCCATGACCACTATGACCATTTTTCGCCGGAGGATATAAGGAAGGTAGCGAAGGCGGACAGTATTCTGGTTGTGCCGGAGAAGATGGCAGAAAAGGCACATGAAGTAGCCGGGGATGTTGGAAAGATCGAGACCGTGAAGCCCGGAGTGTATCGGGAGCTTAGCGGATTGGAGTTTGAAACGGTTCCTGCGTATAACCTGCTGAAGCCTTTTCATCCGAAGTCAGCGGAGTGGGTTGGCTATGTGCTTCGCATAGACGGTCAGCGCATTTATATTGCCGGAGATACGGATGCCACGAAAGAAGCCAAGGCTGTGAAGTGCGAAATAGCACTTGTGCCTATCGGCGGTACATATACCATGGATGCAAAGAAAGCAGCGGAGCTTGTGAATGCAATACACCCGAATGTAGCGATTCCTGTGCATTACGGAAGCATCGTTGGAAAACCAGCTGACGGAGATATTTTTGCACAGAATGTAAAGGATCCTATTAAGGTGGAGTTCAAGATACAGTTTTAAGAGGCGAGCCTATGAGTGATTATACGTTTAAGCTGTCTGATGTGATAGATAAGACAGATATTGACCATGACAATATAGCACTGATTCGGCATACCAGGAGTCATGATAATTTTCGGAGAGTTTGGGATGCGGGCATAGATTGTTTTGAGGTGTATCAAAGAATTCAGCCGGAAAACTATTTTCATGGGAAAGAGTATGTGTTCTCATTTGTGGGTGAGACAAAGGCTACTGCAAGATTCATCGCTGTATATAGGGTCAATGGTGTTAAAAGGCTAAAGAAGTCCTATGTTAGCAACGAGTATTGGGATCAGTTTGGTGATATTCATGATCTGAAAAGGGATTATTACTATGATCTTGAAAAATTGGATATTTTGGCGGACTTGCAAGACAGGCTTGTGATAGATTACGGCGGGACGAGGAATATTGTTCATGTGAAATGGGATACGATTGCTGATAAACCGGTTGTCGGTATTAGCAGCCGTGTCTTCGAGGGGTATGAGAACATTATTTGGAAATTCTCGGATCTTGAGAAGTACATCAGTCATGAAGATATATACAGCGACCTGTATATGGCACTTTCTTCCGTAAATGGCGTGTATCTGATCATAGATACTGTGGATTATGGCCAATACATAGGATCCGCCTCGGGAAGTGATGGTATATGGGGCAGATGGAGAGATTATCTCAAGACAAACGGAACAGGCGGCAACAAAAAGCTGAAGGAGCATTTGGAAAAGAATCCGGGCAGATATAGAAAGCTTCAGTTCACGATACTCGAAGCCATACCACGAACCGGAAACGAGGCGAGGGATAAAGAAATAGCGCAGAAACGAGAAGCGTGGTATAAGAGAAAACTTATGACCCGAAATGACGAGAGTGGGCTGAATATGAACTAAAAATCACCACCAAAATGGTGGGGATAAGGTCAAAGAAAAAGGGATATAATAAAATGTTACAACTGGCGGGATGCTGCATAAACACTGCGGTTGAGGCATTTTTATAGGACACAATAAACGGTATATTTATACCAGAGAATTAGAGAGGGCATCTATATGACGAAGATCAAAATTGTCAGCAACCCGTACAACAGGACTTTGGCATACTTTATATATAAGGAGCAAGCTGATACATGGGAAAACATTCAGCAGAACAGTATTAACAGTAAGCTCCGTGAGAACGACGAGGAAAAGATTTTCCTTCCGTTTAAGGTCAAAGAAATAATAGATACGATTGTATCGGAGTATTATGTTGGGGCTGACAAGATAGAACTTGTTTTTGAAGGAACGGCTGATGAATATGAAGAGGTAGAAAATGTTTGTAATGATGATGAATTGAAGGATAAGGTTCATCTGATGCGCTCTACTCGTGTTCTTGAGAATGCAAGAGACATTTTGGATCATGCTAAAGAGATATTCGACACGGTACAGCCTATTATCAAAAATATCATCAAGGATGATGCAGGCATCACAAAAGGCTTATCAAAAGTGTCAGATGCACTTAAGGACATCATTCCGATTTGTATATTTGGAAATTACAGCGCAGGAAAGTCCACATTCATTAATGCACTTATAGGGTATGAGATTTTACCAAGCGGCGGAGATCCTGTCACTTCAAAGATATATGAAATAAAACGCTCAGGGCACGATGATAGGGCAAGAATATCATTCCAGTATCTGAACGAGGATTATGAGCTGCTTTTTGATAAGAAAGAATGCAGAGTTACGCTTGGCGATAAGGAAAAGGATTTATTGAAAGAAGTTCTCGAAGCAATAGATAAGCTTGGAGAGACTGATCTGTTCCGCATGGTAAATAAGACGATTGACATTCTTAATTCTTTTGAGAAGAGGGATAAGTCAACGACACTTATTAGCAATGTGATTCGGATGGAGGTTCCGTTCAGCGAGAATGGTAAGCTGGGTCAGTCACATAATGAATTTGTAATCTTTGATACACCAGGATCAAATTCTAATACAAATATGGATCATGAAAAGGTATTGACTGATTCGTTGGAAGGCTTTTCAAATGGTATTCCGATTTGGGTATCAGGATATGATTCTATCGACAGCGTGGATAATGCGCACCTATGCGATAAATTGTATCAAATAGATGCTCTGGATAAACGTTTCACCATGATAGTTGTTAATAAAGCAGATTCCGTAGAGCTACCTAAGAACGGATTAGGAAGTGATGAAATCAGTGATCTTATGGAATATGAATCTATTGAGAAAATGTACTCAAGCGGAATCTATTTTGTTTCTTCGGTCATGGGACTTGGCGCAAAGAATCCGGATGGTATAGTTAGCGATTATCTGTTGGATGTGTTTGATGAAAAGGAAAGGAAATTTTCAGATCCGAATGCAAGGTCATATAAAAAGCTCTATGAGTATAACATAATGCCGGAACAGATGAAGCAGAGAGCATTAGCATATTCCCTTGCTTGCGATAATATTATTTATGCAAATAGTGGTCTTTATTGTGTCGAAATGGAAATGGAGCAGTTTGCCAGTAAACATGCGGCATATAACAAGTGCCAGATGGTATATATGTTCCTCAGAAGCATTATAGATGAGACCGGACGGAGAATAACGGAAAAGACCGCTATTCTTGAAAAGAGTAAGCAGAAATGGGAACAGGATCTTGATGCAAAGAAGTTTACGCTGGTAGAGAGCATTCGCAAGGATACGCAGGATTCGGTAAGAAGGTTTGAAAAGGATTCTAAGACCTATATACAGACTTATGCGAAAGAATCACTTGTGTATGATCATACACCGGAGGAAATAGAAAAGATAGATCAGACATTGGCCGAACAGAATGAACTGGACGCTAATTTTGCATCATTTGAAAGAGATTTTGAGGGCGCGAAGAATAGTCGCTGGAGAAATTTTGTTGAAAACAGCCAGAATCTGTTCAAGGGGAATTTTGTAGATCAGGTTAAGAATCTTGCAACCGAGTGGGTTTCGGACTCCAAGACCATGCAACAAAAGAAGGAAAGCATGGATGTAACCAGGCAGAACGTGGATAAGGAAACATCCGATAGGCTGCTTAAGATTGTAGTCAAGGAATTTAGAAAAAATATTATTGATGCGCAGGATAAACTTGGAGAAGCATCAAAGCAGCACTGGCAGGAAAACGCACAGGCGTACAGGGATGAGATGATCAGACTTATTACCGGAACAGACGCTCTTTCAGAGAAGCAGCGTGATGAGTTGTCGGCTGTAATTCTTAGCTATCCTACCTTCCAGTATGACGATGATGCGGATAAGGTGTTCATTAAGGCTAAATTCCTCCGCGGAAATGTCCTTGGACTCAGGCTTGGAGCATCTGAAAGGCTGAATACGGCACGACTTGCATCAAGCTATAACACGAGGATGAGACATAATATTGATGAAATGTCTCAGCTTATAAACTCAAGCTGCTTTACTTGCTTTAAGGCATGGCAGGAGAATCTCCAGGCATTGATCGAAGAAAATATCACGATTTATAATCCTGAGCTTAGAGAACTGACAGAGTTCATACGTGAGGAATCTGAAAGGATTCTTGAATTGCAAACAAATCAGCAGACAATATCAAATTCGTTCTCGACCATTGAAAATATGATGGCATGGAAGGAACTTGAATAGGAGGTATTGACATATGGGTGTAAAAAACATCGTAAAACGTATTGGGGATCGTGCCGGGAATCGTGTCGCTAAACTGGCTGAATTAAGCTCTGTACAGCTTGAAAATGTTCAGCTTCAGAGAGAACAGTATCTATTGGCGGAGCCTGATCCCACGGATGAAATTGCGGTAGAACGTACAGAAAGAATGATGGCGGCAAGCAGTATTGAAATTTTCAATGCTTATTTGCCGCAGATTAAAGATTTGTATCTCCCGGTTGAAAATAATGCTGAATATGATGCACCCTTCGATGCAGCCCACAACATAAGATATTTTAACATTACCAAGTGGGTAATGGATGCGAAGGAAAATAGCCTTGAAAAGCTGGTCAATGTTTATGCGGTTCTTTCCAATGAGAACTGTAATATTGCACTTGTGTTCAACAGAACCAAAACGGCCACCAATGTCTATCTTGCTGTTGTGAACACCCAAAATGATGATAGTAGCGTCAATGCGGATATATATAAAAGTAGACTGATTGAAGCTATCAGAGGAAATTTCCCCGGTGCAGAATGGAAAGATGAAGGCATGGGCATAATTCCGTGCATGAACAACGATAAGATGTATTCAGTTGCAACGGCTTCAAATATCCCCACAGAGAAGTCCGAAAAGTTTATCAGTCAGACTATTGAAAAACTTCTTGATGGAATCGTGCCGGATTCCAAAAAGACGGAATATACGATTGTTCTCCTTGCTACGCCTATCAAGGATGTTGAGGAGAGAAAACTCAAGCTTGGTGAATTCTATTCCGGATTGGCTCCTTATGCTTCATGGCAGACTGATTATCACTTTAATGATAATCAGATGTTTGGATCATCCGCAACGGTTGGTGTGAATGTCGGAGCAAGTGCTGGAGTACAGAATGGTACAAATTATTCTGTCACAGATTCCGAAGGGACAACGGATAGCTCGTCAACAACAAATACGGAATCGCAGAGCGATACTGTAACTGATGGTACTTCTGAGGCTGAGTCAACAAGCAACGCTCATTCAGACGGAACAACAGAAACGACAACAACGACCGATGGAACAAGTGGTTCTACAGGTACTAACAGGACAGAGACATCTGGATCATCCAGCACTCATACGGACCAGAGTGGAGAATCATCAGGGAGCAACTGGAATGCCGGCGTTCAACCGTTTGGTATCGGTGGCGGTGGTGGCCATAATTGGGGGACTAACAGCAGTGTATCCGATGCAGCCACCACAATGCAGAATGTAGCTGAAGGTGTGACAGAAACGAGCGGATGGGCTAAGAGTACAGCACAGGCGCTTGGAAAGACTGCTACGGATACGCTTACAAAGGGATTAACCAAAACGATTTCCAATAGCGTTGCAAAGACAACGGGAACTGCTGTTGCAAACACTCTTGGAAAAGCGGTTACTAAAGCTATGGCTACTACATCGGGCGTTGCAAAGAGTGTAAATCTTGGTGCTAATTTCGGGGCTAACTTTGCAAGATCATCAACCGTAACGGCAATGGTTGGTAAAACTGAAGGGATAACCCAGTCATTCACTAATTATAATATCAAGCACGCTTTGGAGCTTCTTGAATCTCAGATGAAACGTCTTGAGCAGAGTACCGCTCTCGGAATGTGGGATTTTGCGGCATATGTTCTGAGTGAAGATCAGAATATAGCAAACAACGTGGCTCATTCTTACCTTGCATTAACACTTGGAGAAGAGTCTTATATGTCAAAGTCCGCTATAAACCTCTGGAGAGGAAATGTAGAGGACGAAAAGGATGCTGCAAAGGTAATCAGTTCGTATGTGCGCGAACTTCGTCATCCTGTGTTTGGTTTAAATCCAGGAGTAGTAGAAGTTGATGCAGAATACAATGAGTATCCATCTATTGTTACAGCTACAACAAGTCTTTCTGGAAAGGAGCTTGCTTATTCACTTAACTTCCCTCAGAAGTCCGTTGCGGGTCTTCCGATAATTGAGTGTGCAGAGTTTGGGCGGAATGTATCAACATATGATTTTATAAATGAAGATGAAAAGAAGATAGCTCTTGGAAAAATATTCCATATGAATCATATGGAGAAGAACCCTGTTGATCTGTCGCTTGAATCATTGAAATCTCATACTTTTATCACGGGTAGTACAGGCTCCGGTAAGAGTAATACTATTTACCATATTCTTGATGCTGCAAGAGATAAGGGTGTGCACTTCCTTGTCGTAGAACCGGCAAAAGGGGAGTACAAGAATGTTTTCGGAAAGGACGAGGATGTATCTGTGTATGGTACGAATCCCAAGCTATCGCATCTGCTTAGGATAAATCCATTCAGCTTCCCGGAGAAGATACATATATTAGAACATCTGGACAGGCTTGTTGAGATGTTTAATGTCTGCTGGCCTATGTATGCAGCAATGCCTGCTGTTTTAAAAAGTGCAGTTGAGAAGTCATACGTTGATTGCGGATGGGATCTAATGACTTCCACAAATAAATATGATAAGGATATCTATCCGGATTTTGTGGATGTGGCAAGGAATATAAAAATCATAATTGACAGCAGTGAGTATGACAATGAAAACAAAGGTGCTTATAAGGGATCGCTCTTAACAAGGCTTCAATCTCTGACAACCGGAATAAACGGTGTGATATTCTCTGCTGATGAATTGTCCGGTGAGGACTTGTTTGAAAAGAATGTGATTATTGATTTAAGCAGGGTGGGTTCATCGGAAACAAGGTCATTGATAATGGGTATGCTTGTTCTTAAGCTACAAGAATTTAGAATGACATCCGATATTCCGATGAATGCACATATGCGGCATATTACGGTTCTTGAAGAGGCTCATAATCTGTTGAGACGTACATCTATCGAGCAGCCTACAGAAAGCTCCAATATTTTAGGAAAGAGCGTTGAGATGTTGGCAAATGCTATAGCAGAGATGAGAACATACGGCGAAGGATTTATCATTGCAGATCAGGCACCGGGTCTTATGGATATGTCTGTAATAAGGAATACAAATACAAAGATTATTATGAGACTGCCGGATCAGAGCGACAGAGAACTTGTGGGAAAGGCTGCAAATCTCAACGAGGATCAGATAAAGGAGCTTGCTAAGCTTCCGTGCGGCGTTGGTGCGGTTTATCAGAACGAGTGGATTCAGCCGGTGTTATGTAAGATTGATAAACACGAAGGGGATTTTAGCATCTATTCCTTTGATCCCGACACTAACGATAATCTTATGGGAAAGGATAATGAATTATCTGATTCTCTTTTGAAGTGCATTATGGACAAGGAACTGTTCCAAAAGGGAGATAAGGAAGATTTGCGAGAGTTAAAGAGTCTGGTAATCAGATCGAGACTGAATTCTCTTGTAAAAGTGGACTTCCTTGATTACATAGACGCTGAAAAAGAAAAGGGAATAGAATCGCTTCGTTGCCTTATTTATGATTTTCTTAAGGCGGAGGAGGCTATTGAATCCGCAGAAGAATACGGAGATATCCATGAATGGGTAGATGCGGTAATAGATAAACTTGAACCTTCTGTTAAGGACTATTCAAAGAAGCAGTTGGATCTTACTATTATGCTCATCTTACAGGAACAGATGGCAAGAGACCATTCATACAGGAACATCCTCAACACATTCTTGGAAGCATACAGAAACGGAGGTGGTGTATTTTGACAGGTGGTGAGCTTTCCCATGCAGATGTAAAGGATATGAAACCTCAGTCGGCTGAGAACTTTAGAAACATCAAGCCGGAAAAGGAAATGTCATCAAAGGAGCTGAATGATGCTGTCAACAATGAGTTTAAGAAGGCGGCAAATGAAGCAGAAGGACAAGATGTAGCCCCTAAAGAATATCTGGATGACAATGGGGTCAAATACAGAGAGGGAGATACATTACTTCCGAATAACGAATTTGAGGTAAACGGATACAAGTATAAAACTGACGATAAAGGTCGCATCGTATCTGCAGAAGGTCAACTTCAAGTGAAAGATCATGAGGGAAGAAGGAAAATGGATCCCAGGTCTGCTGTTGACAAGGGAGATATGAGAGAAACGGATGACAGGGGACATTTGATAGCCGACAGGTTTAATGGAAGCGGAGGAATTGAAAATCTTGTTCCAATGGACTCTGATCTTAATCAGCATGGTGATTATATTAAGATGGAGAATACTCTTGCAGATGCCATGCAGGACGGAGCGAAGGTTGAACTAAAGGTAGAACCGATATATGAATCGAATTCCACACGACCGTCAGAATTCAGGGTTACCTATAGTATAGATGGCGATAAAGAAGTATCGGTATTTAAGAATGAAAGCGAGGCGAAATCATGATAAGCGAAAAAGTGTATCAGAGCATCTATGATGAACTGGATAAATACCTGATTGCAGGATGGGATAAACTTATCGTCTATCTTGAATACGGAAAGGCTTCATATTCCTTTTCTTTCTATGTAAAGGCTAACGGGAAATATGTAAAATGCTATGATCTTCCCGAAGTATCAGAAGATGATATAGCTGCTTCTTTCAAGAAGATTGATAAGATAGTGGATAAGGAAAGAAAAAAGAACAAGGATGAATGGTCAAATATGACAGTCATTATAGAAAAAACGGGCAAAATGCACGCCGATTTGGACTATACAGATCTGTCTGAAGGAACATATCAATTCAAGAAGAGTTGGAAAAAGAAATACTTGGTCTAAGAGGATGCCTATATGATTAAGGTTGATAATATTACGGAGACTTCTGATGTCAAATCGGAAGTCTCCAGACCATATTTGAATATAAAACCGATGGAGAGTATGTCAGACCAGGAAGCGGCTGACTTTATTAGTAAAGAGTTTGAGGATGCTCATAATGTTGCCGAGTTTGATACCTATGACAAATTGCTGTCGGAGATTTTTAATCGCTCGGAGGATGAGATCAGCATTGACTTTTTAATCTCTGACAAAATAAACGAAATACTGGATGATTTTCATTTTGATAAATGGGAAGCAATGAGCGAAGCCGAGAAAGTAGATTCCATAAATGAACTGGCAAAAGCAGTCGGTGAAGCATTGGGATTAGATGCCATTCCTGTAATAGATATTGTTGAAGGAGATGATTCTTACGGATTCTACGATCCTAAGAATAATATAATAACTCTGAATAGTAATTTCTTCTCGGATCCCGTTGAACTTGTTAATACGCTAACACATGAAATGAGACATGCATACCAGCATATGAGGGCAGAAATGTTGGAGACATGGGAAGATGCGTTATATAAAGTGAACTTCGACAATTATATTTCTCCCATGCCATTACCGGGAGGCGGATGGCTTTTCTTTGTGGATTATTTTGATCAGTATGTAGAGGTGGATGCAAGAGCATTTGCCAATAAGTTTACGGAGGCGATGGTATGAGTGCTGTAATAAAGAAGTTTTATGAAGACAACAAGATTCCGGGAATCCTCTTAAAGAAGAAACTAGAGAGCTTTGATAAGAATCCTGATATAGCAGCTGAATTTGAATATTGGATTGAACATAAAACTTACAAGGAAGCAGGAGCCGTATCCGTAGAAGGATATACAGCAAAAAAGCTGTCAGAGGAATCGGAATATCTTAACGGCGAGGGAGCATTTGCTATGTTGGTTGAGCTTCGGGAGAATCCCAAGAAGGCATTGGCTCAGATTGCTAAAGGATATAAGAGAAAGTAGAGGATTATTGCTTTATGGCAAAAGATCGTGGATGGGATTACTTGAATTCCTCTGGCGATGATTTTGATTATGACCAAGATAATGACGGTAGCTGGGGGTATGAAAATGAAGATGGAAGCGGTTCATACACTGGAGCTGACGGCAGTTGGGGATATAAGAACGCTGATGGCAGTGCGTCCTATACAGGAGCTGATGGCAGCTGGGGATATAAGAATGCAGACGGTAGCGGCTCATATACTGGTGCAGATGGTAGTTGGGGCTATTGGAATTCTGATGGTAGTGGTTCTTTTACAGCAGCAGATGGAACATCTGAATATTATGATGCAGACGACGATGACGATGATGATAGCGACAGCGATTACAGTAGTAGCTCCGAAGGCGGCTCGCTCCTTGGAGCACTTTTTGGCATAGGGCTGGCTGCGTATGCTATTTCAAAAGCAGGGAAATCCTCTTCGTATGATAGTGATTCCGATGACGATGATGAAGAGGACGATGACGAAGATGTATATTATGAGACGCCACCAACCAGAGTAAAAGAACCCACTTGGTTTGATCAAAAACGTGCTGAAAGAGAAAGAAAACTTGCGGAGAAGGAACGAATCCGTCAGGAAAAGATAGAGAAAAGACGGCAGAGACGAAAGGCTTTCTATAAAAAACACTGGAAGAGTATATTCCTGTTTTTTATTTTACTTGGTTTATCAGGTTTTGGAGCATATAAGTATCAGGAATTTCAGAAAGGCATTGAAGTTGGCTTTTCTGAAGATGAGATCATCGGATTAAACTATGAGGATGCCATTTCGACAATTAAAGAGGCGGGCTTTACCAATGTTTATGCACAAGCTGAATATGATCTCGGCATAGAGGATATAAAAAAGGAATATTTAGTCACTGATGTAAGCATTCGGGGAGATTCTTCTTTTGGTGATGAAGATAAATATCCATATGATGCGAGGATAGAGCTTATTTATCATGTGGTGAAAAGCATCCCTGTTCCGATTTCCGCAAAGGATGGAAAAAAGATGCTCTGTGATGAACTTGTTTCTGCACTTGAAGAAGCCGGATTTGTAAATATAACAACGGAGGCAGATCGTGATCTTATAACGGGCTGGATTACTAAGGAGGGTTCTGTGGAGGAAATCTCTATAGGCGGAGATACTAAATTCTCTCAGAATGCTTCATACAGACCGGATGTAGAAATAGTAATCACGTATCATGCATTTAAGGAAAAGTGATAGATGGATTTTTTGGACGGGCTGTTTAGGAAAGTTAAGAATAGCAAAAAAACAGAAGAACCGGAGGGAGAATCGTATGAGTTCTGTCCGAAGTGCGATGCCAATCTCACATTGCAAAAGGGATATCGTAATGATCTTCCCTATTGGATTTGTAGGGGATGCGGTGAAATGCTTATCAATCCGGAGGTTGATGCCGATGATGATATCGCATGGATATGTGATCAGTGCGGCTCTATGCTGAATATACAGGACGGATTCTCTGAAAATACCGGGGAATGGACATGTACGGAATGCGGATATGTCAACAAGATTGATGAAAGCGAGTTGTATGCTTCGGAGGATGAGTTCCAGGCAGAGCAGCGCAGCCCATATAAAGGGCTTTCGGATGAAGATGTTTTGGCGCTGTCGGTGTACCAGGACATAGAGCATATTGATAACCGACCGGATATTATACTTGTTAAGCACCGTGAAACCGGGCAGAAGTATATAAAAAAGCTACTCACAACATACAACAGGAGTGTTTACGATTATCTTAAGGAAAACCCTGTTGCCCATATGCCTGTTATTCATGAGATATATGAGGGCGATAACTGTCTGATCGTAATAGAGGAATGCATTGAGGGTAAAACGATAGCGGATATCCTTGAAGAAAAAGCCATGTCAGGAGATCAGGCAATCGGTATCGGTATTGATTTATGTGCGATTCTGGATGTTATCCATAGCCTGCCGACACCTATAATCCACAGAGATATTAAGCCGTCAAATATAGTTATTACCCCGAAAAACGAAGTATACCTGTTGGATATGAATGTGGCGAAATGGTACGATCCCGATAAAACCGACGATACCAGATATATGGGAACGAGATTCTACGCCGCGCCGGAACAGGTAGGATATGGTTTGTCGGCATCATCGGCAAAATCGGATGTATATGCTCTTGGCGTCTTGCTTAATGTCATGACAACACGAAGATTTCCTAAAGAGGAAAGAGCCAAGGGAGAGCTTTGGAACATAATAGAGCGTTGTATCAGCCTGGATGCGGATAATAGATATAATGCCGCAGAACTGAAAGCAACACTTGAAGAATTAAGAGGTACGATTCATGCAGAAAAAACCAACGGATGAATTGAATGACCTTCTCGAAAATATGAAACCGGATCAGCTTGAGGCATACTTTAAGGATAATGAAAAGTATATGGCTGACGAAAAGAAGGCATTTTATTATTATATGAAGGATGTGCTTGATGAGAAGAATATCAAGCTGAAGGATGTATATTCTTTCGCCGGAGTTACGGAATCTTATGGTAGCAAGATCTTTACCATGGAGAAACATACCAAGGACAGAGATCTGATCATTCGGTTCTGTATTGCAGGTCATTTCAATTGGGATGAGACTAACAGGGCATTGAAATTGTACGGGCTGAATGAGCTGTACGCAAAGGATCCCCGCGATGCAGTGCTGATAGTTGCGATAAATAATCGGATATACAATCTTTATGATATAGACGAGATGCTCCTTGAGCATGGACTGGAAAAACTTACGACAGAATAAAAAATGTTTACGCAGAGTGAATTTCCCCACCATTTTGGTGGGGATTTTTGTTTTTAAAAACTGATAGGATATCAATAGAAACAGAAAACGAGATTACGCAGCGTAAGTCAAAAG
>JAGAXP010000144.1 GCA_017940955.1 Oribacterium sp. | reverse complement strand
TATATTTGAAACATAAACAAATCTCTCGGAAGAAAGATTCCGAGAGATTAAAAAATCAAAGAATTTCTTGGGTGGGTTATCAAATACAATGTTGTTAAAAACCCTCGTGAATTCAAGCCTTAAGAGAAACCGAGAGCCTATGCAGCACAAGGGGAGGGAAGCAAGCAGGAGACAATAAAAGCACCGGAAAAACCGGTGCTAATAATTAGACTATTTCGGGACATTATCAAAAATGCTTGACAACTGTTACAGTTCATTTCTGATTGTTTGTATAATAATATGTTTAATTTACCATGTGCGAACCTCTTTGGATTTTTATGTTTGCTATACATTCGCCATAACACTTAAGCATTATGCTTTAAAATCAGTAAAACATGTATCTGAATTTCAATATTTATATTCAATCAATATGAACGATAATATATTCTACCTTTCGAGTTACCATCAAGCGTATTTTTAACTATATAATACTGCTTCAATGAGAAATCCTTCATTTCAGCATGCAGAAATATTTGCGCTTGGAAGTAAGAAAAAGCAGATATAAGCCGAAACTATGCATCTCCATCATTAACATGACTTTTTTCTCCAGAAAGATACGATTTCTATACTGGTTAAATAATATTTTGAAATGTTATTTGGCGCTTCACATCATCATTTTGGGAAGGCAAAAAATATTCGAATCATCATTTCAAACTATATAGCTCGTTCTATGTACCTCTCAGCCTCCTTTTCATCCTATAGAAAATAGCTCTCCCAATATGAAGCTGTTCAGTAATCTCCTTCTCACTAAGTCACTGATCCTGCAGTTCCTTGACCTTTCCAGCTTGTACATCAAGCTTTTCTGGATTAGCCTTTCTTCCGGCTGGCTTAATCTCCGTCTTTGTATTAAGAAGACGGAGATACTTTCTTTCCAATAGACAAATCTTATCTGTTAGTTCACGTATGGCAAATTCAAGATCATCTATTTCTTTACGATCAGATATTGGAACATTTATCGGATTTCTGAATCTCCAATATAATTCACCCTCCGAATTCCTATCCCATATGTCATTAAAGGTTTTTTACCGGTCGAGTTGCTATGAGACACAATAATCCTTGGTTTGTCCCCAAACGGTTTTTCGGGGTTAAATTCAGACTTAATGGTTATGAGTCCGCGTCTTCCTGCTCCGGAATTCTGCGCAGGATGAACCTCATGCTGATGCTCGTCAGTGTTCTCACAAGAACAATCTCGCGAGAGTGAATTGAATATGTACGAACTATCATCTTCTCTTCTTTTGTAATCCCGGTCTTCCGCAAATCCATAGCACCGTCTCCCGATAAGTATCATTAACTTAATGATACCGCAAGGAAATTAGGGATATCGACAAGAAAAGCAGATGCAAGTAAAGTTCAACTTACATCTGCTTTGTTTTTTACTTTGTTCTTAGAATTACATTAACCGAATGCGTCAAATAAACAGTCCCATCTTTAGCCTTTATCTGGATCATGTCTGAGTTCTCATAATCCGTCCATGAGGAAACCTCAACGGTTCCGATACCATTAATGTCAGCATATTTGTATGCCCAGGTTGTATCAACGATAGTTCTGTTGCAACCTGTGATCATCAATCCTAACAAAGCTGATAAAATCATATTTTTATTCATTTTACCCCCCTCCATCTTCTTTACTAGCGCTATAGATATAGTCTCGATATAAAAAGTATTTATTCGTACAAAGTATGTATCAATACGATTTTTGATATAATTGGCAAATCACCGTGAGTTAGAAGAAAATCTAATAACCAGATTATCTCTTTTTTGGCAATTTGGAGCCTTTACATGACTTCTTACAGCCTTGTATAAGAATACAATCGGCTACATTTAAATGTTGCTTATCACTTCTGCATTCTACTTAAATAATGAGCCGGAACATGTTTCGTAAGCCACACTCCGTTTACGGAACGATAGAATTGTTCATGATCCCGAAACATTTCACCACTCTTAACTATATAGATTACCGGTTTCCCGTGTCTGCAACCGACTTTACGGGCTGTCTCCTCATCCTTAGACAGATGAACATACAATCTGGATTTAGGAATCAGACCTTGCTCGTCAATATATTTAACATACTTTTCACCGGTACCATGATAGAGTATCTCAGGTGGCTCCACTTCTTCTAGTTCCACATCCACAGGGATAGAATGCCCCTGATTTGCACGAATAAGAGTTTTGTCCTCATTAAATGAGTACCTCTGTTTCTCATCCTCTGCGACTATGTGCTCTAAAATATCCATATCCAGAGTATGCGTTTTATTGATGCCTGTTATAAGCTCATCAACATTTGCCCATCCATGTTCATCAAGAGTTATTCCGATTACCTCCGGCTTGTGCCTAAGTATCAGTGATATAAATTTACTTGTTTCTCTTTCATTCATTTCCCTTACTCCCAGTACCTTGCTATAAGTCTTTCCATATTCGCCCTGCCCACGGGGTTAGAGGTATGTATCTCTATAGGATAAAATGTCTCCCTTTCTGCCAGCCAGTCCAAAAGCTTTATTCCGTCGCCTCCCTCACAGTAATAGTCTCCGAGATCATGATCGAGATCCAGGACTTCAATCTCAATGCCATCTCTTTCGGCTTCCTCAATAAGTGCAATGGCTTCATTTACTGACTTTACGCCTTCATACCCTTCCGGCACTGGGCGTAGGTCATCCAACCATATCTTCATAGGTCTTTCTCCCTTCTAAACTATCTATTAGTCAGATTTTTCGGCTTTTTTCAATCTGAAATCTGCACCCTCATACGTACGCACAGGATTACCTCTCACTATCTGCGCATGTCTGCTCCAGGCATCATTTTTTTGCTTATCCTTATTTGCCGTGTTGATCTCTCGAAGTATCGATGTAAGCTTCTTCAGGGCATCCTGGATATTTGCTTGCTGGGAACGTTCCTTTATTGATGATACTGTTATCCCTGTAGGCAGGTGTGTCACACGGACTCCGGTCTCGACCTTATTGACATTCTGGCCTCCGGGACCTCCGCTATGGAACTTCTCTATCTTTATCTTTTCCTTCGTAAGTCCGGCATCCACTTCCTCTGCTTCCGTAATAATGCTTACATCCACGAACCAGTTCTTTCTCTTATGCCCGGGTCTGTAGCTGCTCTTACAGATCCACAGCATGGTGCCTTTAATCTCCGATAAATCCTGCTCGGAACTAAAAATGATAGACGAAAAAGCTCCATCTACTTCACCTTTCACAGAAGTTACCATATCTATATCAGGGAACTCTTTTTTGAGTTCCCTGTATATTCCGCCAACAGCCGCCCTGCATTCTACCGGACCCATCCCGGAACTTATCTGCATTATCATCTCTCATTGCCTCCCTTATAGTTATATACAGGCTTAAGGATCTTTGTGATCTCAACGCTGTCACCTACAGCATTTCTGATATAATCCATGTCTCTGTATGCAAAAGGAGCTTCATCAAGAGTCTCTTTTCCTATACAGCTTGTGTATATCCCTTTCATGGAAGCTTTAAATTCAGAAACAGTATGTACTGAGGGAACGGCATCCCTGGACATTATCCTTCCGGCACCATGTGGAGCTGAACAGTTCCATTCAGTGTTTCCTTTTCCCTTCCCGAGTATCACCCCATCCCGCATGTTTATGGGAATGATGACGTCCTCGTCTATTTGGGCAGATATTGCACCTTTTCTGATCATCACATAATTAGCAGCCTCTTCGATGTAATTATGGATACAGCTCTTTTCTTCACCTGTTTTCCATTTCATGCCTTTGCAGATCTCTTTTATCATGATGCTTCTGTTCAGTTCTGCATATTCCTGCACCATCCTAACATCATGTATATAGTCTGAAAGCAGCTCATCTGTAAGATACGTGAGCTCATACGGTATATCTTTCCCCTGTTCCTTCAAAAGCTTATGGCCTTTATCCATATAGTACTCGGCCACTTCTTTGCCAAGATGACGGCTTCCGCTGTGAACGATGAGATATCCTTCACCTTCTTCATCCCTATCGATCTCGATAAAATGATTTCCACCACCGAGAGTTCCAAGACTCCGCAATGCCTTTTCATCTCTTATATGCTTCCCGCATTTGAGGCTGCCAATGTCAAACTCTTCCGCATTTCTATGAGCCGTATTCCGAATCTTAAATCCTGCAGGTACATTGTCCCTTATGACCGTATCAAGTTTCTGGAAATCCTTTCGTATCTTTCCGATACGCACCATGCTCATACCGCATCCGATATCAATGCCTATAAGAGCCGGAACAATAGCACCCTTTACAGTCATTGTGAGCCCGATAGGGCCTACCTTCCCCGGATGGACATCCGGCATGACACAAATCGAGCTTCCTTTTGAAGCCTCCATATCTGCTATCATCCTGATCTGGTCGATAGCATACTGCTCTACGTTCCCATCTTCTATGTTGCCGATGCACATTATCTTAGCATCAGCATATTTTCCTTTTATTTGTATCAAAATAAAACCTCCGATATTCAGAGGTCATGTAAATCGTCCGTTCAAAAAATGGATAAACTGATAGAATTAACAGCCAAAAAGACAGCGGACAACCATGCCTCTGTTGTTTTCAGTTACAAAATAATAATTAGTCATCATACGCTTCATGATCGTCCTCCTTTCTGCTCCCAAGGAGCAATAAAATCAAAAATTACTTGTTAAGTTTACAGCTCCTGCCAACCAAGGTCAATAAAGTGATGGTTTACAGGTAGCTTTATTTTAGAAAACCGGGACTTGAACCAGTTTTCTAAAGCAGCAACGACTGGACATAATAATAGACCAGTACTTATCTTGGCAGTCAGTTTATAATGCACAGGACCCCCATAAGAGCGATTCTCGAGCCAGCTTTAGATACCTTCTTTCCTCTTTCCTCTTCCTTCTTCCCTCTCTCCAATTACTTCCTCCTCAGCTTTTCATCTTTTTCCTCCTCTTTTTTCCAATTATATTCCAAAAAAAAGAGAAAATCCGGATTCCTGAATCTGATCCCGTATTCAAAAAAGGAAAAGAATACGGAGAAAAAAGGGAAGGGCATGGAAGAGCAGGAAGGAAGATGAAAGAAGGAAGAAGGATAACGTGTCTGAAATCACATACACTGGTGCAAATAACATAGTCGCCATATATCTGTTGGCCTGGACTATAACTCTTTTGTGTAAAATATGATAAATAAGCCATTTAACAGATTTGTGATGACCTGCTTATTTGTTAAACCATTATGCTCAAGATATCCTTGGTTCTATGCCTAAACAAGTCTTTACTTTTTGCCTCAAGAAACACTAGTTCTTTTAAATATCAAATGTTTTTGAAGTGATCGTTAATAATGAATAGTAATTACACGCCTTCGTATTTGCCTTACATCTATCTTATTCTGCTTAATTTCAATGCAGCTTCTCCATATAAAATGCTACTTGTCCAAAGTAGTAGTAAATAGTAATGTATTTATATAATAGTAGTAAGGTGTGATAATTATAATAAATGGTAGTAAGTTATGAAACATGAAGAATATACAAGCAATCCGTTCAGTCTAAGTTTAGGGGCAAAGTCTGCATTGTACATCAGACGAGCAGATGAGGAAGAGTCAATCCTAAAGACATTTATGTCTGTTATACCTTTGTCACATATATATGTCATTATCGGGGCCAGAGGCATGGGAAAGACCACATTGATGACATCTGTGACCACTAAGATCAAAGAGGATAAGTCCTGGATTCATATCAATATAGATTCAGAAGAACCTATACTCCAAACAATGAATTATCAGCTTAACAACATTGCAGCCACATCTCTATCACCAAAGGATCCATCTGTGCCTTTACCCACCTTGCCTATCAATTCCGATTCTAATGATGGCGATATCAGATACGTTCTTGATCAATTATTGCTGCTCATCAAGAACAATGAAAAAAAGTTAATCATCACCATTGACGACATTAGCAACTCTTCTTCCATACGGACCTTTACGGAATATTATCTTCATTGTATAAATGAAGACCTCCCTTTATATGTGTTAATGGCCGGAACATATAAGAATTACAGAGCTCTCTATAATAATAGATCATTATCCTTTTTAAAAAGAGCCGCAAAGATCACACTTGGCCCTCTCAGTGAAATCAGAATCGCCAGGGAGTTTGAGAAAATCCTGAATCTGCCTGAAGATGATGCAATCAAGCTGGCAAAACTTACCGGCGGATACACGTATGCCTTCCAGATACTTGGCCATTTAATATTTGACTCCAGGGACAAGGTTTTTTCCGATGAAATCTACAAGGATTTCAAAACTGAACTGTTTGATAATGCATATGAAAAAATATGGAGAGAGCTTTCAGTAAAAGAACGTGAGGTCCTCAAAATGATTTCGATATATAAAGATGGAGGTGCCGTTTCCATATTGAAGCAACAGCTCAACATGGACAGCAACAATTTTTCGACCTACAGAGACATCCTGCAAAAAAGCGGGCTCATAGATATGTCATCTTACGGAAAAGCAAAGACCTCTCTTCCATTATTCAGTGAGTATATCGATATTTTTTGCAGGTAAAATGTCTTATCGGACGCATCTGCAAGCGCCCGCATGGTCAGAGTATCCTTTGTAGGCTCCTGTTGTAGTATCACTCTGTTTGTCTGTCTTGATAAACATACTTGGATTAATCTGTTTTATTGAGATTCATAAAAAGGTTCAAACCTGTATCCATATCAAAATCTCAGAACCATCCAATTCCATGTTTACATAACAAGTATTGGATGGTTTAAAGAGTTCTATTATCAGATAATTTTGAATTGGAATCCGGGGATGAAGATATTTGGAGGCACTAAATGAGGGTCTCTATGTCTATTCCAATCAAATCCTTGATTTCTTTAGTGAGCCTTGCTATCTGTTCTGATCTGTAGCTCTCTAAGAAGTCGGCACACTCTTTTTCTATCTCTGATCCAAGCTCCAAAAGGTGGTCAATGAACTTCTCTGCTTCTGGTGTAGGGTGTTTACCACCAGGATATTTTTTAACTTCTTTTGTCTTTTCAGGAATCATATTATATGCCTTATAAGCAATGGTTTCAGATGGAGTCGATGCGTGTAAAAGGCTACAATTCCTACCATATATGTATACTAAATTATCATTGATTAGCTTCAGCTCCCTTACGTTATCCAACTCATGTAGCAGAGATTGTAGTTTGTCTCGTGACTTTTTTATGATAGCAATGTCAGGCAATGGATATTCCTCTAGGATGGAAAATCCTTTGGCACTTCGTTTGTGTCTTCCAGTGTTCTTCAGTGGATCATAATAAAACTCATACTCCCATTTATCGTTTGAATCTGGAACTATAAGCCATTCCGTAACCTTATCAATCGCATGGTTGTCATAAGAACTAAAAGATGCACGTATGAGCTTTCCAGAACCTTTTTGTACCGTTTCTGCTCTGACCTTTACCTTTCGTTCATCAATATGTTTGTAGAGCTTGTAAACTTCTCTCTCGGAATACCTGTACCTTTTGAAAGACTTTCCTTGGATTTTGACTTCCTTCTCAAACATGAACCGATATCCGATAGTATTTTGGATGATTTGATATCTCCTATAATTACACAATAGATCACAGCATCAGCCTCTTTCTTTAAAAAAATCTCATCTGTATTATGTCATTGTTGCCTTATATTGGCAACATTAGTGATGTTGCCAATATATCAGATGAGGAAAACAATCACTGGACGGGTGATTGTTTTTATATGGATGCTCTGTTTGTCATGCAGTTTTCAATGTACTGATTGTGGATAAAATCATCCGCCGATAGTAAAATAAAAAGAGGACTGAAAACAGTCCTCTCATAGTATAATTTCTTATACCCATTTTCGAAGTCCACTTATTGGCAGGACGCTCCATTTGACTGTAGATATATCAAATTATATGTAATTGTCAAGTTATTTTTTGTATATTAACTTTTTATGTTCGTCAGATATGTGGAACTGAGTCAATACATTACTTCCATACGAGAATAAAGATTAAAGAGCTGTTTGTTAAACGATGGTCACTTGATAACCATTGGAACTGGTCTAGTAATCTGTATCAAATCGCTATCTATAGTGTACTCTCTGAGATTTTTATCCCATTCATTACCATTACATAAAACTATAGAATCAGTCAGGATTTCTACATTCTTTTGAGGCATTTTCAGAATATATCCAACAAGTTCTTCTACATCCTTTGGTGGTTTGATAATGTATATAGGCATATATCCATTATCTTCTCTTATCAGGTATTCTTTTGGTAAACGTATCTCCATAAGTTGAGGTCTAACCGTCTATCTGTAAGCACATCTATTGTAAATCAAACAGTATCTCAAAATAAATCAAAATCGCTATTTTACGAAAGATATTAAAAAAGTTGAGCATAAATATGGCTCGTTTCAAAAAAGCTGAGTACAAATATGGAAAATATATTTGAAACTTGAGAGCTGGTATGGAAATGATCTGTATTGGAATCTTGAACAATTTGAACAAGAATCAAAGATAAATTAATCTAAATTATAAAAAAGTTGAGTGTAAATATGGCAAAAACTGATTATTAGTATTCAATATTTGAGTTATTGAAAGCAAAAGTTGAGCATAAATATGGCTAAAAACTATTAAATAGAGTTATTTTTTCTTCCAGAATGATAGAGATGCATTAAAACTTGAGCGCGAATATGGTCAGAAACTCAAAAACTTGAGTACAGATATGGCAATTTTTAAATAATTGAGCATGAATATGGAAAATTCAAAAAGTTGAGTGTAAATATCGCGTTTTAAAACAATATTATGTTCTCGGCGGTATATACGTCGGAAAAGGTTCTCCTTGGGAATATGATAAAAAGATATACCATTCCAATAATTGCTATATTGCTTTTTGTCATCTTCACTTTGATAAAAAGACGCAAAGAGCTTCCACGGAGATACGTTTATGCTTTTCTCTTTCTCTTTGTTCCGGTCACAATTGCCATAATAGTACATTCTATATGCTTTTCCATCACAGCCATTAATATTGCCTCAATCATAGGATCATTTGCAATGTATATACTCATACTAACGGACCAGATTGAGCAATATTCGCTGCAACAAGCCGCTATAGCCAACCAGGAAGCAAGCATTATGATACTTAAAATGCGGCCTCATTTTATATACAACACAATGGCCAGTATATACTATCTATGTGATCAAGACCCTAAAAAAGCCCAAAAGGTCATACTGGATTTCACCTCTTACTTACGTAAGAATTTTAATGCCCTTGTCACAAACGATACTGTTCCATTTTCTGAAGAATACGAACATGTACGTGCTTATCTGGCAGTTGAATTGGCTCAATTTGAGGATAATCTCACAGTTGATTATGATATAGAGCATACACAATTCAAATTACCACCACTGACTCTGCAACCAATTGTTGAAAATGCCATAAAGCATTGCATGGATCCAGATTCTGAACCACTTCATATTTTAATTAAGACCTCAAAAACTGATACAGGCAGCACTATTATCGTAAAAGACAATGGTCCTGGATTTGATACAAAAGATGTATTTAATTCAAATAGTGCTCTATCCAATATAAAAAAGAGATTGGGGATAATGTGCCATGGAACTATAACAATCATCTCCAATATTAATGAAGGAACTACTGTAGAGGTTTTTATCCCATAATAATAAGCTTTCTATAAGAGAAGACCGACTCCGACAAACAAATGTCGTAGTTGGTCTTCTCGTCAAAAATAACTAAATCAAAAGAAAGTGAAAAATGACTGATTAGAAATTGCCAAAAATAGTATTCAGATAATGTCTTCGGCTTCAGGATGGCATCCTGCTTTTACAGTCTTCCGTTATTCACCTCTCCTCTTTGAGATTCATGTTAATATCATCGAACCTGAGCTGACCTATCTTGCTCCCCTCCTGCAGAGGTACGATCTGTATATCATCACTGTTCTTGACATTCTCCCGTTCGTAATCTCTTATCATCCGGTCCAACGTCCCTCTGCTGATCTTAAGTTTTTTCGCAAGGTCGATTTTACTTGTTTTCCGGCTCATGTAGTCGTTATAGTGTTCCGCAAATCCCGGAATCGTCTTTTTCTTTTTCCCTTTATACTTTCCTTCAATTTTTGCTCTCTGCACACCTTCCGCATGTCTTTCCGAACGAGCCTCCTTTTCAAATTCAGAAACCACCTTTATGGCCATTAATAATGCTTGCCCTGTAGTTGTTCTTGAATCTATTTTTTCTTTCCTACTAATGAGATGTACATTCTTTTTTGATAAGTCTCCTATTATTGATACAAGATCGTTCACATTATCCGTGAGTCTCAATAAATCGCTCACATATAGGGCATCGCCTTTTCTGACCGACCGCAGGAGTCTCTTTAGCTCTTTACGATCCTTGCTTTCCTCAAAATACCATTTATCAGCTTCACCTATTTCATCGATTTGCTGAGCCTTTGTTTTACCTTTAACACCGACTCTTACATAAGCTATATTAGCCATATACCACCCTTGTGTTCAATTAGAACCATTATTTATACATTTTGCACACTTATTATATGCCACCAGCTTTATTTGAACAACCATATGGTAAATGACTACCCCCAGTTATGATTTGATTAAAATAATACCTACTGTTTCAGTGAGCCTGAATCAAAGGTCACTTTTAGGCGGTAGGGCTATTCGTATGAAAAAAGGTATATCAAGCCTAGGGCCCCGTCTCGTGGAATGCATTGGAAACAATCTCCCTAAACCCATTGAATAAAAAAGATAAATTTATTTTATAAAAAATGATATTTTTTTGAAAAATCCCACATGTTGATTTTGTAATTAATTATTATTTCAAATGAAAAGGAGAATGTATAAATGACCAAAAAGATTAACAGTAATTGTGCCATTAATGAGGGAGAGATGAAAACTTATATCACATTAGAACTTTCAACCTCGTATGGTTTAAGTATACAAGGAGGCAGATATCTTACAGCGAAAGAAAAAGAAAGATATAACCCAGAGTGTCGTGATTATATGATGGTTGGAACAGGAGAACACATCAACCTTGAATATGTTACATGGGCTGATTGTCCCAACAGGGACCCTGATGGTACATTTCCAGGATGTGCTAATATTGTATGGATTATTACCAAGGCCGAGAAAGATAAATATCTTGCACTTGAAGCACAACGTAAAAAAGCAGAAAAAACGAAAAAAATAGCACAGGAAATACAAGAACTCGAACGCGAAATGGAATTTGCAAAAAAGAACGGAATTGCGTCATCAAAAGCAGAGGCTAATCGCATTATGAAAGACTGGAATGATATCTATAATGAAGGTGGATACGGATACGTCCCATACACATATTGCCAAGATGAATATGATTATATGGCAAAGAAATTGTTAGAATTGAAAGCTATAATTGAAGAAAAATAAAGGCTATTGATAAAGCCGGTGCTGATAGGGCTTCTTCATGAAAAGCCCTGTCACATCCATGGTTAATATTAGCTAACTTTTATAAGAATGTTCTGTTCAAATCTCGTTTTTATTATTGCCAAAATAAATCATATCATAATTTAGAATTGGCATAAGACCAAATAGTAGTAACTACAAAAATATTTATTAAGCCCTGTAGCGAGTGTTCTGAATGGAAAAGGGATTACAGCATGAATCGATTAATGTCAAAGCTGACTCATACAAAAGAGCTCACGCGTTTACAGGGCAACATAAAAATCAGTTAAAATCATAGCAGGAAGCAGAGGAATGGATATCACTTTACACAAAATCCAATGAGTCCGAAAAATAATCAGAAAATGACTATCGGTTCTTGCCGACAGTCATTTTTTACTAATGTTTAATAAAGACTTTTTTCTTATTTGCAAGGTACTTGGCGGCTTTAGAGTCGTCTTGTTTAAGCAGAAGACCATTTAGTGATAGTCTTTCCAATATTTCCTTTCTAAAATAGGTAGATGGTTTGATTCCGATATATGCGGCTATTTCACCTGCGGTGTGTGCTTTATTATAGCAGTAGGAAAGGATTTTTAAGTCATTTTTTCCCTGAGTCAGTTCTTCTATGTAGACATCTAATACATCATCATCCTGATTTATGATTCCGTTTTTATAAGTAAGATCAGGGAGTGTTAATGTAAAAGAGTTGCTGTTGGCAGATATGTATGGAGAATATCCCTCGCCTCTTCCGGAATAATCAGCCTCGATATTATCAAAACCAGACCCTTTTTTCTCCATGTACTTACACATTTCCAAAATATCGCAAATGACATCATTTCTGCGTCTTGGAATAATAGAAGAGATATTCGTCTCTTTTATGAGCTCTCGTACGCCTAAAAGAGCTCCGGGCGATGTTATTTCGAGCCTGTCGTAAAAGATATTGATTTCTATCTGTGTGCCCTGCATGTAATAATTTCTGTGACCAACAGCGTTTACGACGCCTTCAGTAACAGCTCTTTCGGGATATGCGATATATTCTACCGTTTGCGTAGCTTCTTTTTTAAAGCCATTTGCGGAATGATTTTTTATAAAATCTATCGATTTTTCTATGACGGTAAGCAGATCCCCAACATATTCTTCTGTTGCAGTAACTACAGCTCCACCCTTATTTATCCCAGGCCATACAGTCGCTACTACCTTGGTTCTCGAATCAGTACAGTCATCAGCAAACAACTGTAAACCTCTTGAAAGTTGTCCCATATCAGAGATTATTTTCTTTGACATGAGTTCTTTCTCGGTTATTTTTGACTTTCGTTCCTGTGCGACGGAAAAGAGCTTGCAGAACTGTTCCCGGGCAAAGGTCATACTGGTGAATGTTGTATCAAAGGGTGTATTATCACTCATCAGGACAAGATCTTTGATCTGCTCGGAAGTAGCGATATCTGTCCGGCCATAATTTCTTATGTATATTCCAAGAAGACCCTCTTCATGCAAAGCAACAGGGAGGTTCGCACTTTTTTTCACCTCTATAATTAGTACATATCTTGTAGAAGCATCCTGCTTTATTGGTATATCACTTATATCATAATCAATAACAGGATCTATACGTTCTCTGATGCAACGGTGGATCATCAGTATCACTTTGTCGGCGGTCTTTTTATCCAGTGCGACAACTTTGTGCTCTTTATCTTCGACCCCTATGATAAGTTTCCCGCCATCTGTGTTTGCAAAAGCGACAAGTGTTTTCAGCCATCCTATCTCTTTATTTTTACCGCTGGTGGTTTTTCCTTCTTCTATAATACCTTTATATTCTGTGTTCTTATTTTCTAAATTCAGCTCTGGCGCTAACTCTTCTATAAACATTATGCCCTCCATGCTTCAGCTTCTGTCTATATGATTATAAAAAATAAGAGTGAAGTTGTAAACAAATACTTCACTCGACTTCACTATAAGCTTCACTTAACTTCATTCTTTGCTTCACTCAACTTCACTGAAGACTTCGCACCATTGTGAAGTATCCTTTACTGGTATTGAAGCTCATGCTTCGAATAATTAAGGGATAACATTCTCGTGACATCATAATAGATATTAATTGCAGACTCATTAATCCGTAATTTTACACTTGGTTACACATTTGAAAGAGGCAGTGACATCTGACGGATGCCTTGCCGAACTTCACACGGTGGAATATATAGGCCTATACGAGGTCGATAAGCCATTAGGTAACGACGGATTGTTGTACGATGGGGTTATGGTTTAGGACGACGATATTATACTATTAAAGAAGAAACTCCGGAAAACCTGCGTAGAAATATGGTTTTCGAGATCTTGGTGTTATTATATTTTACTAAACCTGAATTATTCACGGCAAGAGGCTAAATCCGCCACAAAGCTGCAATATTACTGCTTTCTTTAAAAACTAACATTTTCACCCAAAAAGTGAACCCTTAAAATATAAAAAGAACTCCTGATTTGCTACAATTTATGTAGGGCTAGCAACCAAACATAAAGCAACAAAGGAAAAGCTCTATACATAGTTTAAGTGAAATTCAGTTATCATGCAACAAACAGTTTAAGCTCAACTTCAACAGAGGTGAGCTGTCGTTACTGTTCACAAGCAATGTCATTCACTTTAGAATGTGATTTCCTTATATAGTTAGTTATGCACTGACATACTGTATACTTAAGCTTTTTTACAGATTCTATCTAAATACAATTGTCAAAACGGTAATAATTACAGAATATAATTGATTCTATTTGGCTGTTTCAGGAAAAGAGGGTAACCTTAATAAGACTACGAGACATTTTTAACTTCTTGTAGATGGATAAAAGTGTTATAGTTAGTTATGAGTAATGCTTAGTTTCGATAGCAGAAACTCATAGGTAATTTGAACCTTGCTTGGCGGCGATAGGTTCTCTCAGGTCTGATTGGTTCAATGTTATTGGCAATCAGACCTGATGCATTTATATGGCGCTTTTTATCTCTATTTCTAAGATGGTCACGACTTATCTTTATGGCTTGTGCGAAATTGACTTGATATTGTAGTTTCCGTTCTCGCTTCGGTATTTCTGCATGCATGGCTATTTCAGAGCAGTAATTAAACATGATTGCTCTGGCATAGACTTCTTGGACAATGTAATTATATTTTTTGCTATGGAAAGCCTTCAAACATAGAGGATATTTTAAATCCCTATATGCAGTTTCCTGATCCCAGCGCCTGTGATATAGATCTTTCAATTCATCTATATCAAACTCAATGTCAGGCAGGTTAGTTATAAGGTTTTCATAAGTATTATCCGCTATTTCAATTCGTACTATACGTAAAGGCATATGAAATTCAGTACATTCAGAATCAAGATAATCAAAGGGAACTTCCTGGCAAATATATCTATAGTCTTTATTGCGTTCAGGATACATACGTTTTTTCTTAGAGTTAGATCGAGTAAGAATGCGGTCAACATGATAATCAAGTTCTTTGACATTATCTACTGAAAATCCTAACAACCTAGATGTTTTAACATCGGTACATCTAATGAGAAAGTATTGATTGTGAGCCATTACATGGGCAAAGTTGTTATATGAAGCATATCCTCTGTCTGCAAGATAGATGGAAGGAGTACTGTTATCTGACCGGTCTACCATCTGACAAAAAGCTTGATATTCATTTCGTTTCCGGCAAGGCTGTACCAAAACGTCAAGGAACTTTTTGTCCAAAACAGAATATAAAGCATTTATATGGATTTGATTAAAACCTCTTGGAGATTTGTTGTTTGGCGGAAAATAAGTATCTTTATCTGTTTCATCACGAAAGATATCTGCAACAGAACCGTCACAGGCAACGAGACTATATTTATCTTTGTATAGATTGCGAGAGAATTTTTGCGTGAATATGTGCAAAAGATTAAGTAAGGAATCAGATTTCAGCTTTGCGCGTTGATTGCAATAAGCTGCTTTCTTTGGTGTCTCCTCGGAACGTCCAAAGAAGCGGTAGAGCTCTTCCCGTATACAATCACCTTCCATAGTGAGCAGTAAGAGAATAAAATCCTTAAAACATAATTTACGGTTACGAGTAAAATCCTTACCAGGATGAACAGCGAATTGTTCGGGATTCTTTGCCAGTTCATCGATTGATGCTATAAGCATCATTTTTACAACATCTGCATATGCCATATGTGTGCCTCCTTAATTAGGTTAGTTGATAGTGAACAAATCCTAATTAATTGGCTTTTTTCTGATTGATAATCAGAAAAAAGCCGCACATATGCACTATTTTGTCAAGCGTATAATCTTTAATTTACTATATTTTTTGAGTTACTGGTATAAAAATGGAATCCTACATATTTTTCATAGGATTCCGTAAAGTGAATGACATTG
>JAGAXP010000143.1 GCA_017940955.1 Oribacterium sp. | reverse complement strand
TGTTGTTTATCTACCAAATTCAGCACCTCACTTAATCCCCCTTCCAGTAAAAGTTCTTACTGAAAGGATACATCATTTCGAGTTGTGAGTGACTGAATTTTCAATGAGCCATCTGACTTATTTTTAAATTAGCAGATACAAAGATGAAATATCACAGGTATGCAAACATCAACTATCTGTTGAACAGTATAGTTTAAAATATGATTCATAGTCTCATAAAAATACTCATCAAATAGTTCGTACCGGATCAAACAGCCATTAAGTACATCCCCATCTTCTTCACTGCAATAATAATTATGATCGAATAATGTATTACAATCCCATGCAAGGTGGAGATTCATATAATTGACCATACGCGCCGCTTTAATTGCCTTCTCTTCAGTAAAGGCCACCGGTTGGCAAAAGTATGACTGACAATAGCAGTGTTCTTCCATGAATCTTACGGACGTTTCAATCCTGCCACCGATAACATATTGATTATTACAAGACAGATATATTGTATCAACATCCTCCAAAGAAGCCACCCTTCCAGTTTCATTGAGTAACTTGTATGATATATGTTCTGTCGTTAAATATTCAATAAATCTTTCCTTCGCTTCGTTTTTAGTCATTTCATCACCTTCTGCATATTGCTCTAGCAAATGGTCGCTTTTGCGAAGCCAAAAGGCCAAGGTACGGTCGTTAGTGGTCGTAGGCAGCACACCTGCCCTTAACCACTTATTGACCCTTTAACGGCTTGGAAAATACCCGTCAATGGTGCTTAGCACCAGGCTTGCCCTTCATGTGGGTTCCCCAAGCTGGTACAAAATACCATGCGGTTAAGAGCTTCCAACGCCGGCCGACAGCTGAACTCCGCATCATCAACCGCCAGAACCCGCAAAATGCACATTCTATGCGACTTTGTTATACTCATTCATAACAATATTTATAATCCTTGAAAAACATCTTTTTTTTATCAAGCTATTTGCTTGTCTCCGATTCAATGATTTTACCTCTTTGGCAAGATCATCAAGTTCTTCATCTGAAAAAGCATTAGAAACTTCAGCAAGCCAGTAAATCAGCTCGCCATGTTTTAAAAAAATGGAACCTCAAAATCGGGTTCCATTTTTTTCTCTCTTAATGCCCTAAAGCTACCGATTTTACCTTACTACCGCCGGAAGACCCCTTTCCTTCCTTGGCCAGATACTCCTCATACAGACCATCCGAGTACTCATCCAACCAACCGGTCCAGATTTTCTTTAGCTGTACCAGTTTCCTATACGCCTTCTCATTTAAGTATTCGGATTTCCATATTATGCTGTCACTGCCTTTGTATTCATCTGCAACACACTCTATAAGATCTTCTCCCTCAGCCGGATAGCTGCCTTTCAAGAGGGCAAAGTTTATGGCAATGAATCGTTCTATCTTATTAGCATCCCATGATTTAAGGATATTAGCGTATGACTCTGTCTGTGCCGAAGAATATCTTCTGTATGCAAGCTCTATCCTGTGTTCAGGCGTGAGCTTGTTGTAATAGATCATTGAATTTCCAATGATGTCCATGTAATATGCGGAGTCATCCTGTCTTAAAACATCATTAATTTGGAGGTCATCCTTAAGGGGAGATTCTTCAATAGGATTACCATACTTATCAAGCTCGTAGTCCTCAGGATTATTCATGTCTCCGCCTTCTTTTAACGAAGTAAAATCTTTTCTTTCCTTTATCTTTCCCGGCGTTCCCTTTATAACTACATCTTCATTGATTTGTACTGCAGCGTTGTTTCTTGTGACTCTTCCTGTCGAATCAATATATGCTTCGTATCCATGTGCAACAGCTTCGTTGATATCATCTACATTAACGAAGATCTTGCTTTCACTTACGTTTCCATGCTCATTTCCATTGGCATCTCTCTCAAATGGATCGAATGCGTCTTCATCCTCTTCATAAACCGCATGGAATCCAAGTCCATATCCGTCATTATCGAAGATCTTGTATGTTCCTCCACCGTTATATAGCCTTGCGGAATCATCATCTTCCGTGCCTTCATGTTCTTCCCGCCATCCCTTAAAGACACGGTAGTCCATGGCAAGTGTGCCGAGGGACTTGTAGAGTGTTATTGTGTCACCGACCTTAGCTTCAAAAGACTTATATAACGAACCGGAGTATACCGACTCATTTGTGTTAGCGTTCTGGAGAAGGTCCTCTCCGTCAGCACTTTCCGGATAATAGAAATTTACTGTGACAGGATCATCGGTTATCACCTTTATGTCATAGTATCCTGGTTCAAAGGTCTTTTTATCCCCCTTGTTCACAAGATACTTATTATCATCCTCGTCAGTTATTGACCAGTAGATACCTTTTCCATTTAGCGGGCCATCGCTGTCCCTGTAATCATCCGGATCTTTAAATTCATAAATGTCTGTTTTAAATATCTCTTTGCTTAAAGATTCGATCTCTTCCCCATTCTGTGTATAGAAGTTTAGGAATACGTGATCCCTACTGCTTGTGGATATAAGGTTTTCTCCTGTGAGTGTGGGATTGTCTGATACAACCCTGAACCTCATCTCACCTTCTTTTATTTCAACGGTATCGCCCGCCTTATATGTCCTGCTTGTCGGCTCTCCGTCCTTATTTATTACCACCCACTCTATTCCATGAACTTCATCATTATGCTCATTAAACAGGATGTTTCCTTCACCGTCTTCATAACCCAGATACTTATATTTTTCCGGATCAGGAAACGTGAATGTTCTTCCCACCAGCATTTTTGTTTCAAGCTTCTCAATCTCCTCGCTGTCTATGGTGTAGAAATAGAGGTATCCGTACTCTTTCTTTGCGGCGCTTACATCCCGTGTGCCTAATATAAGGCACACGATGAGCGCAAGGCATGTGAGCATGGATATTCTTCTTATAAAGTTTTTAAATCTGATAGTTACCATTTATTATCCTTTATGTCTTGCTTTTCTTGTTTTGTTTCTCTTTTCCAGCAGCTTCCTGAGCCTTTTCCAAAATACCCGTTGTGTTCTGTGTTGTCTGTTCTTCACTTTCAGCAGTCTCATTAACCTTTTCCAAGATGCCGGTTGAGGTTGTAAAGTTATAAGTGAAGGTTAGATCGGTTGTTCCAAATGGATCACTATCATTGCGGGCAAAGGTCATGAACTTATATACAGAATCTTCGCCCTTTCTATGAATAATGGTCTCGCCCGGGATGTAATTATCTCGGTTTTCTATATCTGCTCTGGATGTCAATTTACGTCCATTCACTTCAATCAGATATATATCAGAAAAGCAATCATGTTCATCCGCATGAGTTATTCTTTCTCCACCTCGTAATATTCTGCTAACAGCATCGAGCATCTCCTGGGTGATAGTTCCTCCATTTACCGAATAGCCTAAACTATAAGAGTCATGTGTTTCCGGAGCAAACCAGCCAGAATTAATTACTGCTTTCGGGTTATCGCCATATATGGATTTTTTGTCACATATATTTACTATCAAGGATGCTTCATATAGAACTCCTTCATATGAGCCTTGTTCACTTAAACATCCGGCTGTTATTCTTCTTATCTCGTCATCAGTAAGATCAGGCCAAGCCTGTCCCTTAAATGGGTCCTGTATGCCGTAGTTCGTTCCGGTACTTATTGCATTTATTCTTCCGAGTCCTCCACTTGAACGATGGACCTTTAGAGCATCCGGATCATAGTCCACATATTTTCCGACTTTATCGTAATCAATATCCGTTGCGGGCTTCATGCCTGGAAGTCTAGAAATGTTTCCTATGGTTACATAGATAACTACTCCCATGTGTCCGCCACACTCGTAAACCCATTTATATTCCTTATGGATATGATCATTCTCATGGATATGGAATGATCCTCCTAAACCATTTGAATCCTTTGGATATGATTTATTGTCACCATAGCTACCGCTTGAAAGCTTGCATTCCTCAAATTCATAATCATATTCGGGATCTCCGTCATCATCATATCCAACGAGCACCTTATGCGTATGGTCACCGTGACCTTTGGAGGAATAACCATTAAGGCAGTTTACGCCCCATCTCCATTCTTCTGTCTTTCTCCATCCGTCGATTCTTGGTACTACATCAAGGTCATCATCTTTTGGATGTGAACAAAGTCCTGATTTGTGACTTCCTGTTCCGTTTGTGATAGGTACATCACAACTTGAGCACTGCTGACTAAGCTCATTTCCGTCATCATCATATTCCGTAACGATATTCGGAGTGTAATTCTCCTGAAGCCACATTACTTTTCCGTCCTCGGGACAAGCTCCTGTGACAGCGTCTGTCACCATTCCGGATGTATCCTGTGCGTCATCAGTACCCGTAACCTGTATGGACGAATTTCCGGGTCTGTATTCCTCGATGGTTATCTGATGTGTTGCCGCCCAAAGAAACTCACAGTAATCAATGAAATACTGCCTTATCTCTTGTTCTGCCAACAGGTCATCACCCTTAAGGTTAACAGTGTTTCTAAAAGTGTAAGGTATATATCTTGACGCCATTGAAAGGATATCTTCGGTGTTATTAAGGTCTACATGATTAGGCTCAAGCTCATTACCGTAGGCATCTCTGAATACTACTCTCTCGGCTTCATAGAATGTAACATTCTCATTTGCAACAGAACCAACCTGATATGCAAAATTCTGTCTGTTGTTAAGGGACTCATTTATTATGTTTGAGAAATTTTTGTTCTTTTCTTCAAGTGAATCCTTCACCATTGCTAATAAGTCTGTTTCATCAGCAATGATACCGTTTGCAAGGGTTCCATTCTTTGAACCACTATCCGTCGGATCATCGAAATTTGTGAGCATTGATATAAGTGATGTAAGACATGCTACTACGAATACAATTAGCACCACGTACCAGAATACTGCGCTTATGGATCCGACGACGCCGGCGAGTGTAGCTGATGCTGAACTTACAGCTGCCGACACAGCCTGATATGCGGCTGTGCTTGTGATCTTTCCGACGAGAGCCTTTGCAGCTGTTCCTACTGAAGTCTTAGCAAGATATCCTGCGAGTTTAGCAGATGCTTTTGAACCGAATTTTGCGAGAGTATTGTCGAAACCAAATCTTTTGGCTACTGCTTTCGCCACGTTACCAGCCTTTGCCTTCTCCATGAACGATGCCACCTGAGTTGCCTTTACCGTTGCATGGATGCTTATCTTTGCAACACCTTTTGCGTAGGCATTTATAAGGTTTATTAGACTGTTGTATGCCGTTCTGAGTCCTCTTGCGGTCTGTGTAAAGCTTCTTAGTCCGTGTCCAAAGTCAGTGTCCCGGAGTGCTTCCCCGACTTTCATTGAGACAAGCATGAAATAACTTCCCATAAGCTGTGAGAACTTCGGCATACGGAATAGTCTTTCCTGATTTGCTGCTTTAAGAAGTGATATAAACTGTTGTGCTTCTTCAGAACTACTCACTCTTTTCAGCTTTTTCATGATGTCATCAAGGAATGCCTGGTCAAAGATATTCGCTTTTTTCATACCGAGAAGAATCTTCTTAGCCTCGTCGGAGCATTTCATATTGCATATTATGTTTGCAATGTTTTGGTCACTGAAACGTCTTACCATGTTAAGGAAACCACCATTCCTTGTTTCCATAAGAGAACTCATTAGCGAGTTTGTTTCCCCAACATTCACACCTTTCATAAGTGATTTCCAGCTTTCAAGTGTTTTTTTATCTATGCCGAACTTTTTGATTATGTCGGCATCATTTATATTTACTCCTTTCAGAATTTTTTCCTGTAATGACCTAAAGTCACCTACTTTATCTTTTCCGATGTGGAAATACTGCATTATCTCTGCATCGGTATAATCAGCAAAACTCTTGTGGATGAGCTTATCGAACAATAGATTATTCTTCAGAGTGTCAAGAGAGGAGTTTTCGCCAATGACATCCATATACTCATCAAAGATGTTCTTAAATACCCCTGCCGAGATATTGGTATGTGCACCGTTTACCATTGCACCATTTGCAAGTAGACTTCCCATTGCGTAATTCATCATGGGTGATGCATACATGTAGCATTCTCTTAGTACCTGTTGTCCGTCAGAACCACTCATTACAGCATTCATTGCAACTCTTCCGGCAATCTTTCCCACCTGATGAACAGATTTCATATCGCTCAGCGACTTAAAGGTGTTAATGGTCCTTTGCGTCATGATTTCCTTTGTGAAATCGATGGTGTGGGTTTGTATTATTTCGCTCGCGAATAAACTATCATTTGCATATGTGCTACTTTGAGTAAATCTATTTTCTTCGGTTTTAGTTTTAGTATTAAAGGGATTTTTACCGTTACCATTACCAAACGCCCATTCATTTACATTGACACCCTGACTAAAGATATCTTTTTCTTTAGTGCCGGCAGCATTACTGTCGAAATTATAGATACCGGTTTTGCTGATGCGTTCTTTTTTAGTATTCAGTTCATCTATCTTTCCTGATCGTTCATCAATCTGCCTTTTTATTTCTTTAAGTTCTTCAAGCTTTACGGATGATGTGTTTCTGCCTCTGTAGTTAGGATTGTTTTCCTCTGCTTTTTTTTCCTTCTTTTTAAATGGATCCTCTCTGTTACTTCTGCCACCAAATCTATCCTTACAGTAAGACTCAAATCTTTTAGTTGTGTCCTTTACCTGATCACGTATTTCGTCAAATTTTTTTACGATATCAGGTGTTATTGGTGTCGTTTTTACTGTGCCTGTCTTACCAAGATTTTCTTCAGTAACATCCTTTAAATTGGTTGCTTTTGCTGTTCCAAAGCCTGTTTTCTTTTCCGATAAGTCCTTGCTCGGTTTGTCAATTCTCTTTTCCGTTACACTTCTGTATGGCTCGTAGGTTTTGTTTTCGGTTATGTCCTTTTTAGGTTCATCGGAACTTGCTCCTGTTACGTTTCTATATGAACCGTCTGTTTTTGTTTCATAAGGACTTTTCTTTTGTGATTCCTTATATTCGTTACTCCATTCACCGGGCTTTATTACTGCTTCCTGATTTGTCGAAGTTGTTTTAATCGTTCTGTCATTTTTTTGAGAACTATCTTCAGCTTTTATCTCATCATTAGCCAGATTATCAAGGGTTACATCTCTAAGATTGGTGCCCTGGGATGTTTCAAAACTCGCATTATTATCTGATAAGCCCTTATTCTTTTCATCCTTTTTATTCTCAAAAGGACTTTCGTAAGAAGATATTTCTCCTGTGTTAGGTACGGAAGAGGGAGTGTCTGATCCCTTGTTTTCTTTCTTTTTCTTCTTTTTGTCATCAAAGTCATCATCAACCAGAGAATCTTCATCTTCTTCGGATGATTCCTCTTCTTCAACCGGTTCTTCTTCAGTTTCCTCTGGTTCTTCTTGCAGGGATTCCTCTATACTTCGTTCTAATTCTTCTGCTTCTTCCAGAGCTTTTTGCTCTTCTTCAAGCTGCTTTTCTATCTCAGCAAGATACTCAGACTTAATATCCTGTATTCCTTCATAGTCTATATATCTTGCTACAAGAACATTTTCTGAATATGCTTTGAACTCCGGCCCGAAGGCGCCAACACCGACAAACTCAGCCTGTATACCCTTTTCTCTAAGCTTTACAGAAAATTCACCAAGCGTCTGTGTGTCTGCTGTCACAACAACCATCCGGTCATCATGCATCAGGTCTCTTTCAAAAGAACGATTTCTCTGAATAGTGACTTCTGTAAGCTTATATGTATTTATATGATATTCCTGATATAGATCGAAAAATTCCGGAAACGCTTCCAATATAGATGCGTAAGCCTGAATAACCAGCTTTATGGAATTCTTGTCATTAGATCTTAAATTTGCCATGTAGTGCTAATCCTCCGTATAGGAGAATTATGTGTGGACTTCTTTTCGTATTAGTTTTTTTTGAGATATTTTGTAAAATTTCCATCAGCAACTATAATGTTGGAGTGAAATCTATACATAATTATGGTGAGAATACTGATATAATCATTGTTTGTATTACTGGTCTGAGGTGTTTTATGGGTTTTATAAGAAAAATCTTTGATGTAGATAAAAAATCAGATGATAGTTCGCTTAATGAGTCAGGAGACAAGTCTATTGGCAATAGTCTTCATAAGACAATAAATGATTTTCCTGCCAAAACGGAGGCTCCAACAGTCCCTCTTCCTTGTCACAAACAAGGTTCCTTAGCAAACACGTCCTCTACGGGTAAACGTTTATTCACGCCTTTAGAGGAACATGAAACCCTTGTATATCATACTGACTGGGGACACAGAGATTATGATGTTTCAGAGATTCAGCTGAGAACCATGTACAACAACAGGGAAACTGATGAGATGAGTGATGATTTTAAGAAAATCATTACTGAAAATATATATGTGAGGGATCTTTGTGATGCTGCAAGAGAATATGGTTTCTACAGCACATTTATTGTTGGTGACCGCCATACATATTTTGTTTATGGAATAGATAACGAATACATCAATACAACAGAGTTTGTCGAGCATAACGGAAGACTATTCCCCCTTGAGTTTGTCTTAGAAAACGGATATTCATATTCTGAGTTTTTCTGCTGTTTTAAATGGACTGCTGTTAATATTGATGCTTTCTTAGATCCACGCGAACATGAAACTGACAGAACTTCAAAAATTCTCTTCATGATTATGACTGACCTTGAATTTTTGCTTACAACGTATAAACGCTATAACCTTGAGGTTCCTGAGTATGTTTTATGGGACCAGTCAACTGTTAACTATATACATGTCTGCGATGCCGTAGTTGCAAACCCACAGCAGAACGGTACGATCAAAAACCATTATGCCGATGTGCTTGTTAAAACACTAAAGGATATAGCTGTATGGTGCTATCCTGCAAGAAGCAGTGAGAGTATTGGTTATCTCGCATTTGTTCTCGGAACCAGATATAACGTTTTTCATGGCATTAAAGGTGGCGCGCACAAAATCTATACTTCCCAAAAGAACTGGAATGATTTTGTGTGGCAGGCAGAAGCAACGAATCCAAAGGCTTTCTATGACTCTTCTTTCAGTCCAGAAGAAGCAGAATTCATACTTAAAGGAATGAGAGAACGATGGGCACCTTGCCGTGTAGTTGAGAAAAACTCCACTATTACTAAAATGGAAATAGATACAGCACTCAGTTCCACGCTCTATAATGAAGACTCAAAAAAACATTTTGTGAGCAAAGAAGTGACATTAAGATACTGTGCTTTTGATGAAGGTTTAGTTGATTATCTTAGCGAGGAATATACAGAACAGGTACTTTCAAAAGAGTGTATGGATTATGGTGACCAGCTTATTAAGGAGCTTGATTCTGACGAGATGGCAGCTACAACATCACACACAGGTATTGGAATGATTACCGTCAAACCATATGAGCTTGAAGGGTTAATGGATTTAGCATTAGAATATCATGTTAATTTTGGGCATCCAAGATCATGGAGATTTCGTAGAACGTTCAAGGACGGAATTGTTTTTGTCTACCAGTACCATGATATCCCTGTTGTTAACAGTTTCGGATCAAATGGTTCAGGCCACAGGGCCTGCTCTATGACAAACTCCTTCTCTGAACTCCGTGTGCGTACACCTGCTTATAACGGAAAGATATGGCTGGCTGAACAATCCTATCAAAGTGGTGCCTCTCATCCTATCCCATATTCAAATTACACACAATACCTCATTGACAGAGGGTTCCTTGTATCTAATGACGGCATGGATATTCCGATACCGAATGAAGCAACATTAAAGGAACATACCTGATTTTGAACATTAAAAAGCCACCTGTACGCGCAGGTGGCTTTGTATGTTGTTTTGGTTTATTACTGATTTGCTGTCTGAGAAATTGGCTTAAACCTTCTAGCCATATCCTCTTTCCTTGCATTCCCATACCACAGTCTCTTCACAGAATCATGGTTGAACCTCATTTGTTCCACGAACTGAACAAATTCCTGTTCCGTCATGGTGAAGTCCTCAGTATCGATACCCTTTGCCGGTTCTGACACTTTGCAGGCCCTCGCCATGTCCGGATTTTCCAATTCACCCATCATTTTTACGGGAGCATAGAAATTCTCCATGTGAAAGTTGAAGGGCTGATCCCTTGTCACGTCACAGGTAATGACGAGCTTGTACCACATTCGATAAACCGTGTCGTTCGCAGCTTTCCTTATGTCTCCCGAGACCTTGACCAGCCTCTTGCCTCTCACAACGTACTCACCGCTAAAAGGTTTTGTCGGATCATTAAACTCACCGCCCTTTTTTGCAGACGGATATATCCTTATTCCACCAGCTGTACGCGTCTTGGCTGTCATCTGTTCTTCAGACGGACGAGCCTTAAAAAGAGCGCTGTCTTTAGGAGAGAATGCCAAAGCAAAGGTACTCGCTTTACTTTCATCAAAAACATTCCTCTTAATATCCATTGCAATCTCCGGATCCATCAGCTCTAGCGCTGCATCGATGGCCGCAATATCATGAGCGTTGTTTTTGTATTTATCCTTTCCCGGAAGAAGAAATGCTCTCTGTCCAGCCATCTGTTTTAACAACGCAGGAAGGTCAGTAGCTCCAAGTATCAGGTCTCCGGGGTTCTGCTTTGCTTTCCCCCAGTTACCTACCTTCAAGATATCGAAGGCCATAGTTTCCGAAGCTTCTGTCTTTGGTGTTGACGATGCAGGCGTGAAGAGTCCCTGCTCGTACATCATAATAAGCATGAGGGCATTGTCAGACCTTTTTGTAAAGTCAGCCATATCCTGTTGTGGGATGTTGGCATAGAGGGACACATTTCTCATCTGCCCCTCGTAGTTTGCGACTCGCTTAGATGTATCAAGGATATTCAGTTTGTTAACTGAATATGGTGACAATACCTGTAAAAATGGCTTATCGTGGGTATCCTCCACAGGCGTATACATATCCTTTACGGATATGTTTTTCTCGTTTCTCTTTACTACTGCAAGTTGCCCTGCATACTCTCTGTTGTTTCTTTTCTGTTCGTTCATATTTTAAGATGCTCCTTTCTAACGTCTTCTTTCCAGCATGAGCTGTAAAGGCGTCTTCCGTATTGTTTCTCTTTCCGGTATTTTGGCCGGAAGTATATTTTGAACGAGGAATTGTGTTGTTAACTCCCCGTTAAAATAATTTTTCCCAATAGTTCCCACCAATCCTATTTCTTTTGGGAATCCAAGTTCCTCATATTCTTTTAAGCCTCTGAAAGAGACTGCCTGAATTGAACTTCCCTGGAATTTGACACCCGATTTTCCAATGGCAAGATACAGATTATTTCCTTTTATGGGGTAAAGTTTGAAATAGGGGATATATAAGACTGGCGCGGGATTTCCCACTCCATATGGTGAAAACCTGTCGATTTCTTTCGATATCTCATCGATATCCTTTGCTTCTACAACGATATCCGCAATAATTGTTTCTTCATCGTAAGGGATATCTTTGAGATCTTCATTGAGTGTAATCCGAAGCTCACTGTAGTTGTCTTTCGATACTGTGAGTCCGGCTGCTCCGGAATGACCGCCGTAGCCATAGAGAAGGTCTTGATGTCTGTCAAGGAGCTCTTTAAGATTCACTCCCTGGGCTGATCTTCCTGAACCTTTCTGCAAAAATTCATCCGTTGAATGCTTTGTGAACGCAAAGGACGGACGGTTATACCGTTCCATGAGCTTTCCGGCAATGATACCGACGATTCCCTCATGTATGCTGTCATTTGAAATGAGTATTACCTTATCCTTGTCATAACCTTTTGATTCAACAAACTCAAAACACTTTCCGGCCCAGAAGTCCGTAAGGCTTTTTCTTTCCTCGTTTATTGCAACGAGGTTTTCTGCAATGGCATAGGCTTCATTAAATGAAGTGTTCATGTCTGCAAGAGCCAAAGCCTTTTCTGCTCCGTCATCAAGCAGCCTTCCGACCGCGTTTATACATGGGACTATCGAAAAACCGATAGTCTGCTCGTCCACATACTCTTCACAGTTCATGGCTACCATCAGTGAATACAACCCAATGCTCCGTGATTCCTTGTCGGAATTTATGAGCCTGAGTCCTTCCTTTAAGAGCCATCTGTTACCATCGATTAGCGTTACTGAATCCCCAACTGTTGCAATCGCACCGGCAACAATCGCCAGTTTCTTAAACTGCTCTGAAACAGGGGCCTGCAAAGCTAGCATTGCAGCCATGCCGCCTGCACACCAATCTTTAAAATTACTTTTTCCATCAAAATGCGCGTCGAATATGAGGTCAGCTTTAGGAAGTATCACATTCCCTTCGCTATCTATTACCGGTTGATGATGGTCCATTATGATAACAGATGAACCACAGCTTTTTGCGTAATCTATCGCATCGAGTGCGGTCACACCATTATCAATGGTTATCACCAAATCATTCTCATTGAGTCCGAATGGTTCAAGCTGAGCGGGCTTTGCACCGTACCCTTCACTGAGACGATGTGGGAGTCTTGTAAGGACCTTTGCGTCGGTGATTTCTTTCATGACACCCTTCAGTATCCAGGTCCCCCAAACTCCATCGTCGTCATAGTCACCGAAGATGAGGATTCTCTTCGGTTTCTTCTTTTCCAAGAGTTTGAATAACTCATGGAAGTCGTATGTCCATACTCTCTTATCGTTAGTCAACTGTTCCACGGTCATTCCCGTGTTTTCAGTGACAATTTGAGATATAGACTTTTCTTTATTTCTAATCTTCATTTGTTTCCTTTCTTCATACTCTCCATATGACTTATTCTTTTTTCAAATTAATTATTGGAGGGGATATGGAAGATAACCGGAGTTTGAACATGGGGTTCTATAACTATTGAAGAAGATCATAAATAGCTAGACTTACGGATCATAGTAAATATTTGATTAGAGATATATCCAATCGATGGCCACCCTACTGTTTTTTTTATTTCAAGTTTTCTTCAAGGATACTTTGGTACAATAGTTGTAGAAAAGTGAGGTGTCCTATGAAACTGTTACTGGTTGAAGATGAAAAGAGGATGTCCGAGGCATTATGTGAAATACTTGGGCAGGAAAACTATGATACAGATGCATATTTAGACGGTATAAGTGGTCTTAATGCAGCAATGACCGGCATATATGATCTTCTTATTCTTGATGTTATGCTCCCCGGAATGAATGGTTTCGACATAGCAAGAACTGTAAGAAAAGAGGGGATACATACGCCTATCTTGATGCTTACTGCAAAATCCGATACAGATGATAAAGTTATCGGGCTTGACAGCGGCGCTGATGATTATCTTACAAAGCCTTTTGAGACAAAAGAGTTACTGGCAAGGATAAGGGCTATGCTCCGCAGGAACAACATTCAAAAGACAGATGATACCGGAAAACTAATAGCCGGAGACCTTAAGCTGGACAGAAACAAGTCACTGCTTATTAATATTGAAAACAACATGGATGTTCGTCTTTCGGAAAAAGAACTTCATATTATGGAGATATTCATGTTAAATGCAGGAAATATTGTAGACAAGGAACAGCTGGCAGTTAAAATATGGGGTTTTGATAGTGAAGCTGAGTACAACAACGTGGAAGTATATATTTCGTTTACAAGAAAAAAGCTTCACTTTCTGGATTCAAAAATGGAAATAAAGGCAGTCCGGGGACTTGGATATGAATTAAAGAAAAAGGAGTAAGAATGGCTAATAAGCACGGAAATAAACTCTTTTGGACATCCCGTTATAAGATCACAGCTACAATCATGGGATTCCTTACACTGATCCTGCTGGGAACGCTGCTCACTATTTCTCTGACTACTTACAGCGCAGTATACAAAAATAACCAGAGGATACTAGAAATCTTCCTTGACGATTATATTAAAGGTAATGGTCCGAAGAAAGCACCAAAAGATACAGCAGGTGTTCCTGAAGATCGGATTACCGCCGAATCAACAGTCATGTATCTGGTGGAGTTCTATCCCGATGAAAGTGTATCCGGGATAATGAATGATGTTAAGCCCCTGATGAGTGATGAAGCTCTGGAAAATCTGGCCAAAAAAATTTTAGCAGAAGGAAAACAAAGCGGCATTAACGGAAGGATGATTTATCGTTCCAGATCAGATGAGTCTTCAGGAAAATCATATGTTGTAATGATGGATAACACCCTGATAGACAACAGTATGAAGACACTTATATTGAACACCGTTATATTCGGAGCAATTGCGCTGATAATACTCTTCTTTGTTTCCATACAGGCATCTAAAGCTATCATGAAACCTATCGAAGATATATATCAGAAGCAGAAACAGTTTATCTCCGATGCCGGTCATGAACTTAAGACACCCATATCGACAGTGAACGCCAATGCTGAACTTTTGCAACGTGAAATCGGAAACAACAGATGGCTCGATAATATCCTTTATGAGAATCAGCGCATGAAAGAGCTGGTTACAGGTCTTCTTGATCTTTCAAGAACGGAAAACGTTGAGGCAGTACATACAGATGTTGATCTTTCCAGAATAGTAACGGGTGGAATGCTCCCATTTGATTCGATTGCTTTTGAGAAAGGATTGCTGCTTGATGGTGATATCATAGAAAACATTCACGTAGAGGGGGATGAAAAACAGCTCAGTCAATTGGTTGCGACACTGATAGATAACGCTATCTCACATTCTGATATAGCCCATGAGACAAAAGAACCCGGTAAGATTTTGATAACTCTGCATGAAAAGGATAAGTATGCTGTGCTTAAAGTATCAAATCCCGGAAAAGACATTCCCATGGAGGAAAGAGAAAAGATCTTTGAGCGTTTCTACAGGACCGATTCATCACGTGAGCTGAATGGCCACTATGGTCTGGGACTTGCAATCGCAAAGGCCGTTGCAACATCCCATGGTGGCGGAATAAAAGTGGATTGTAATGATGGAATCATAACGTTTGTGGTCAGGATTCCGATACTAAAATAAAGTTTTTAAAAAACTTCAAGGTTTTTTCAAGCTTCATTTTATACCTTATGCCTGTCAGATAAATTAACAGATTTATTGGAGGCATTAACAAATGAAGATAAATACGACACTTGCTCTTTTAACAACTACTGCACTGGCAACATCACTTATCGGTTGTGGTGCATCAACTTCAGAAACTGTGGCACCCCCTCAGGATAAAGTCACAGAGGTTTCGGCAGAGAGCACCGCAACAACAGAAGAGAACAACGAAACTAAGGCGGATTCAGATAATACAGCCACATCATCTCTTGAAGCTACTTCAAAAGAGGAAAGGGCATCCATAGAGGAAACTCTTAATCTTGCAAATAATGAGGATGTGACCTGGGCTTATGATCAGAGCGCAGATGCCTGGGTGATGAGCATTGTAACAGCAGTTGCCAATGCTGAGATCGAAGATGAAGAAGGCGTTTCCGTCTGTATTCCCGGAGCATATATCAAAGGAATTGATACGGATGGCGACGGAGCAGAAAATATCACGGCAGATAATTACACAGGAGAAATACACGGACAACTCGTGATTGATTACGAAGCCAAGGTAACAAGTTCAAACGGACAGATATATACAGCATCAACGGCTCCGGTAATCCTGAATACAGGAGCAGCTGGATACAGCTCATCTACTAACACAAAGGCTTCTACATCTTATGCATCAGAAGGCTATATCAATGTTTCCTGCGGTAACAGAGGAAAGAATGATACAGCTGCTGACGAAAATGGAAATACTTATTATACAGGCGATGCCCCTTCATGTCTGGTGGACCAGAAGGCAGCAACACGATTCGTGAGATATAATATTCTTCTCGGTAATCTTCCCGGAAGCACCACATACTGGGTATCCACCGGAGGAAGCGGCGGAGGAGCTCATGCGACCATGTTTGCAGCCACATCAAACAGCTCTGATTTCTATGATTACCAGATAGCCGTAGGCGCTGTCGGAGTTTATGTAAATGAAGATGGTACCTATGATACAACAGTTACCATAGATGGAGTGGCTTACGACCTTTCAGACGGAGCATGGGGAGCAGTTGCATATTCTCCTATCACGTCGCTGTACGAAGCAGATATGGCTATGGCATTTGAGTACTACCTGGACTCCGATTATGATTTCAATACATCGTTCCAGAAGCAGATGGCCAAATACCTTTCTGAGGAGTATATGACATACATCAATGATCAGAAACTCTCCGTGAGTGAAACAGCAGTAGAACTCGATATAAATGGTGATGGTGATACTGATGATACAATAGACCTTTACATTGAATATGACGAGACTAAGTATGCAGATACTAACGGATACGGCGGAACATATGTTGATCTGTATCTTGCGGAGTTTATTTCGAATCTCCAGTGGTATCTTAATAATCTCGATTATGCAGAAGACTGGACATGGTTTGATAAAGATGGAAACGCACTTTCCGATGCCGAAGTTGCAGCGATGACTTCCGAAGATAAAGCGGCTGCTTTTATTGAAGGAAGGTACGCAAAGAGCAACTCCTCTTCAGGCGGAATGGGCGGCCCTGGTGGCGAAATGGGTGGCCCCGGCGGAGGAATGGGCGGAGCGCCTGATGGTATGCCGGGAAATCACGAAGGTATGAAAGGCGGCCCTGGTGGAGACATGCCGGGAACACCTCCGGATATGGCTAACAATAACAATATCACAGAGAACGCCGTAAATGATGTTAGAAGCTTTGCCAATACCGCAGTTGCTGCAAATTCAGCCGGGGATACAATGGATGTAGGAACTCCAGATGCAGGCACAACACAATCGGCGGGTAGCAGTAAGGATTCATCAAACTATGCTACTTACGAAGAAATGCTCGAGTCATATCAGTCTGATGTGGCCGAAGTATATGAAGGCGACAAATACGGAAACGTAATTATAGAACTGTACAACCCTCTCAATTACATCGGTGATGAGGACGGAACAGATCCGGTTTGGATCAGAATGGTCTGCGGAGCATCTGAAGGCGATATATCAATGTTCAATTCCCTTAACCTCCAACTTGCATTCCTTTCTTCAGGAGTTAATGCAGATATAGAATGGCAGTGGGATGGCAGACATGTACCATCAGAAGTTCTTGGAAATTCACTTGCTCTTACTGTAGACACCATGTATGGCGAATATGTAGATGGAGCAGTCAAGATCACTAAAGAAACTGCCGAGACTCAGACTACAAACGGAAACGCAACAGAAGCAACAGGAAAAGATATCAGCAGTTGGGTTAATTATGGTGATATTGGATCCGTATCTTTCACATTAGCAGACGCTGTCAGCTACAGGACTGCCGGTGCAAGCAAGTCTACACCCGGATTCGATGTAATAGACTACGGTCAGGAAGACTATGTATTTGGTGATTCTGAGTCTGACGCAAGACACTGGAGCAAATGGATATTAAAAGTTCTTGAAGAACACCAGAATGAACTAAAAGATCTGTTTAACAGTGGAAAATGACATACAGAACTATTTCAAGGGCATCCTTTAATTAAGGATGCCCTTGAGCTATAAAGAACCTCTTAAGTGATTAAAGAGTCTTTCCATGATTAGGATACTTTTATATTGTCCTTACCATCCGTAATCACATAATCATAGATAGTATAATTGTGGTAGAATATCACCTTTTTGTCCTTGTTAGCTTTCTTGTCCGGAGTCTGAACGATCCCGTATGTCTTTATCTCATCGCCAACATGAGCTTCCTTCAATATCTTTGATTTAATAGCCCCATAGCAAAGTGCCCTTACCACGTTTTTTCTATCCTTTTCAGATATGTCTATCTGGATCACCGCAGGCTTATTGTTGCTGTCTATAGATGTAAGATGTATCTCTGTGATCTTACCTGATACATAGCCGGAATTTTCGGGAGTTGAATATTCCCTTCCAGGAATAAAATATGCAGAATCAAGTCTTGATATATCCCGTTTTATCATTTTTGCCTCAATGTCTGTCACTGCTTCCTGATGTCTTGGATCTATATATGATTTAAACTGTCCTTCGACTTCGATAGAATCACCTACCTTTATCTTCTCTTCCAAAAGATACTTTTCAGCATCGGAACCAGCTGTTACAAAAAAGTTTGGATATGTCTCAACAGCTACAGTCTTTATCTCACTGTCTCTTCTTCTTGTAACGAATACAGGGGATGCTACTGTGAATGAATAACCCTTTCCTAATTTCTGTAAACTTGTAACTCTTCCTTTTGCGAAAAACTTGTTTATAACTGCCATGATTTCTCCTTTTTAATTCGTACTGCATTACTGCATTTTTTCTTACACCATAATTATGAAAGGGGATTTTTCAGATAATGTGTATTTGAGACAAAAAAAGAGCGGATTTCCGAAAATTTCGGAATCCACTCTTTAAAAAACGAAATAATTAAGCCGCAGACTCTATTTTTATATCTGAATCTTTTATATTAATTGCGTTGAGGTCGCTGAAGGCATCTACAATTTCCTTGTGGTCCACTCCCATGACGAATACGTTGTGATACCAAAGCGCTACCTCCGGAGATGTAAGCATCGCCTTCAGCTTTTCGATAGTTTCACGATCTAACTGCTCGATGTTATCAATAACCATAACTCCGGTTGGTGCCATCTGGTTTATTAAGTCCATCATAAGAACCGCTACAACAATCTTTTCGCCCGATGACAAGAATGCATGCTGAGTCCACTCCCTGTTGTTTGGAGTTTTCGCATAGATAGTAATGCCATTCTCAGGTCTAAGACAGATCGAGAATCCTTCCATTACATGACCTGCACGATCTTCCAAAAGAGTGTTTATGTCCTGTATGCAAAGGTCTACGCATTGAGCTTTTATAACTCCCTTCGAATCCAATGCTTTGACAAGGATATCAAGAGTTTCGGCACTCTCGGTAAGCTTTCCGATCTTACCTTCAAGCTCTTTCTTCTGCTCTGTATCCTTGATGTCCTGAGCTTCAATCTTTAATTTACGTAAAGTCTCATCGTACTCCGATGCATCAATGACATCGGCAGGTTTCTGAGGGATTTCAATCGGGTTCTTCTCAAAAGCCTCTTTGGATGCAGCTATGGTCTTACGCTTGTTCTCAAGCTTATTGACCTCATCCCAGATTCGCTCATTCGAAGTGCACTTTTCCAATGTTCCAGCATCTTTTTCAAGAGCAGTACGCACTTTCTTAATGCATGCTTCATTCTGCAATAAGCTTTCCTGAAGTTCCTTTTTCACTCCTGTCTTATCTGTTGTGCAGATAAGCTTTCCGGAGATAGGGCAAACAGGCTTATCGAGGTTTTCAAGAGTAGTCTCTATGAGAGACACGTCCTTACTAAGCGTTGCCAATAGATTCGAATGTTCTGTCTTTGATTTCTGAGCCAGTTCCTTCTTCTCCTGGATTTTCTGCTTCATCTCATCTGTAGCAGTCCTTCCATCAAGAAGCTTATCAATCTCTTTAAGCTGTTCCTCGTAAGCTGCGATTACTTTCTTCTGCTCCTCTGCCTTTTTTACCGCAGCTTCGTATTCCCGCTGTTTCTGTATCATGAGTGTTGCATCCTTGTGTGCAAGGATAAACGCTTTTTCTTCATCCTCAACTTCCTGAAGTGTCCTCTTCACAGGATTGGGACGCAGTCTGTCAGCCATTGTTTTAATGGCCTTAAGTTCCGCGTTCACCTCCCTTCTCTTTATCGAAAGCAACTTCTGTGCCTTGTCGAGTTCTGCTAAATCGAAGCTCTCCGGCATCGGAGGAAGAACAGCCCGGAGTTCTGTTTCTGCTAAATCTGAAGCCGATGGACTGAATGCCAGCACTCTGTCAGCATCGAGTGCTGAACCGATATGCGGGAGTAGATAATCCATTATACTCTCAGACTGAGCAGCGTTAAAAAGCTCTGATGTGGTTGTCACCCTCAGTGCTTCTGCAGAATCTACATCTCCGCCTTCACAGGCTTCATCAAGAAGAACCTTTGTATAAGCCTCCAGTGTGACCTTTTTCCCATTTACGTAATATGAGTACGTTGAAGGTGTTTTTTTCACGCCAAGCTTTACCCCGTCATTGACGGTTACCTGAACTGCATATTCGGGCAAAACATTCTTTGGCTTATCCCCAAAGATTATGTTCAGGGCTGTCACCAACGTACTTTTACCTACGCCATTTGGTGCAAGAAAAACTGTTAACGGGTTTGTGATGCATACATTAAATGTTCTACCATTGAGGTTCTTAACTTCTATCTTCTTTATCTTCATATTTTATCCTTTCTGTGGGACTTGTCCCATTGCGTTAACACCTTTTTCGACTACAAGGTAATCGTTTGCTTCGTAGTATGTTTTCCCACTCTTGTTTGAATAGAATGGTTTATGCGTACTTTTGAAGCATACCTTGTCGCCAAGGTGTATTTCTTCCAATGCCATCGCGATCTTATTGTCGCCCGTGATGTTTATTACCACTTCTTCTGGCATATCATTCTTCGTTCCGATATAAAGGACTATGTTTAAGAATTCCCGTCCTGTCCTATCGGAATACTTCTCTTCCATTTTCATAACTTCTCCGATGATGGCACAGTTCCTTCTGTCTTCACCAAGGGAGATTTCACCATATGATTTAATTGCATAGGCTCGACCTTCAAGATGGAGGATGTCTCCAAAACGGACAAACAAAAGTACATGGGAACCGTTTGTTATCTTCCCTGAGTAGATTTTCTTTCTAAGAGACTGCACGTAGTTCTTTTCCTCGCAGTCCGTAATTACATCCCGGACTATGAAATTAGTCCTTACCTTTTCGGACGCTCTCTTATTTTGATGGTATTCTTCGTATTCGATGACTACCTCAAAATGATCGATAAAATCATAGGCGGAGACAATTTTGCCACAAATTACCGCCAGCTCTTCTTTTTCGAAAATCAGTCCAAACATATCAAGCCCCCTCAATATCAAGAGTTGATACATTGGCCAACGCTTTTCTTAACTTGAAATAGGTCTCATCGCAAAGCGTCTGACCCTTTTCTGCCAAATGTGCCTCAAGAAGCTCCGGCAACTGACACATAATCTCTGTCAGGTCATAAGCCGTACTCTTTTCGGGATCCAATTCTTTCAGCTTTCTTAGAGCCGCTTTTTTAAGCCGTTTCTTACTGAATGGCGAATACTCGAAACACACTTTTTCGATAGCCTTGTCGATGATCTTTTCATCAATCACCAATGGCTGCTTTTTGAGTTCCTTAAGGTGCTTAACATAATGCTCAAACTGAGCATATGTCATTGCCACTATGTCCTTGTCTGAAGTCTTAAGGGAGTTATGCTTGAACTTTTCCCTTGAAGAATAAAAGACCTCGTGGCTAGTTTGAGTTTTCCAGGCAGCCGACACTGTGTAAGAGGAATTGCCTGTGTCAGAGTTTGTGATCTCGATATATGGGGCCATGTTAATGCCGTCTAATTTCAGCAGTCCCTCATACTCAGGTAGCTTATACAGAAGCCTTGTGTACCGGTGATTGTAGGAACCGGACATGAATTCAAGTCTCCCTAGCTTTTGATCCTTTCGGAATTCTCTTATCAGCTTTTCCATATCAGACAGCTTCTTTTCACAATATCTGTCTGAAAGGAATGCATGAATCTTTCCGATTCCGTCTACTGTCTTTATGACCGCCTTTACCGTTGCCTTGGTTGTCATGAGTCTCTTTGCGATTTCACTCGCCTTATCGAGACCACCTACGGTTTTTCCGCCATCGTAATCAATTCTCTGACAGAGAGTTGATAAGGCATTCCCTGAAAGAAGGTAGGCACTTCCGCCAATACCAAGTACCAAATCTTCATTGATCTTAAAATCACCTTGTGGAACTTGAATTCTAGCGGGCTGGAATCTTTCGTTTATTGCGACCGTTTTCACGGCGCCTTTAACATTAAGCTTCACAGTCCTTGCCAACGGTCTGTTAGGTTCTATGCTCCATACAGGAATATTAGGTGGCCCACAATCAGGATCATCACGGAGCACCATGACTGATATCTGGTCAGTGCGGGTCCTTTCTACGTAGGTATGTACATCATTTTCTTCCATGAATTCATAGATTTCTTTTTCACTATTGGTAAAAAAAGCAAACCTATCCTCGATGTACTTTTCTGTGATATTACTCATATCTTTCTTTGCCTCCTGGCATAAAAAATAGAGTAATCTGAGTTTTTGACTTTTTTCTCGTCTTTAACTCCGGATTACTCATTTACGTTACAAGCTAATTATGGAAGGGGATTTTTCATATAGAAAAATGAGCGCCCGGTTTGGACGCTCATTTAAAAAATTATGTGAGTTTTATACGAACTCGGCAACTGGGTAGATCATCCCACCGGCTTCTTTTACAGCCGTGAATACATCATCCATGTTATCAGCTCCGGCCATTGCCATACACTGATGTGCCATGTCATCTATATCGTATCTCTCGATACGATCAGATGTAGTGCATTGCCATTTTTTCGTTTCGTCTTTTTCCATGTATTTAAAATCGCCATTGTCGGTAGCGATGTAAATACAATTATCCTTCGAAGCATCCCTTGAAAGTGACTTATTTTCAAAATATTTGAGTCTCTTTACCTTGTTTTTCACAAGAAGCGGAATGATCTTTTCTACATGCTTTCTTGCAAAAGGAATGAGATAGGACAGGAGTTTCTCTGTGGCATCCACGTCCGCTGAAGCATCGTGGAAATTGTGTTCCGGTCCAACAATGTTAAGCTCTGTTACATAGGTCTTTAGCTTTCTGTTGGTGGTCTCACCGTCCATGATTAGGACTTTGGCAAGATCGTATACGTCTATCTCATAATCAAACGTAAAGGATTCTCCGCTGCATCTTCTGAACATGGAATCGAGCATTTCATCGTCGAATCTTCTGTTACAGAAGCCAACAGGGATGCATCCATCCATGAAATCCTTAATGGTCCGAAATACATCGGACTCATTTGGTTTATCCAAAAGCATCTCATCGGTGATTCCCGTAAGAGACACAATATTTTCCGGTAAAGAGAATCCTGGATTGATAAGGAGATTCAAACTATCCGTCATGATAAATCCATCATCCCCATCGAATATGACTTTTTTACCGAAAAACTGAATAATTCGATCATTATCTCTGTCAAACCCTGTTGTCTCTAAATCATAGACAACGTAGACCACAGGCTTCTCCAGGGCGAGCATGAGATGTCTCGCAATGTCATAAGACAACATTCTCATACTACACCTCCCTTAGCTCGCAAGTGCCATCCTGATTGTGTCAGGTGTCACTTCAGTATTGTTCTCTTTGCAATAAGCCGCAATCTTTTCTATATTGCATACTGTAATGCCACGGCTTGCACAGTACGCCTGTGCTTTTCTTGTGTTTTCTGCAAGATCTGGGTGTGTTGAACTAGCGTTAGGGTCTACCTGTAACACAGTCTTTGCAAAAATTGTCTGGTCCAGAATTAAGTGAGAGAAGAAGTTATTTTCCCACTTGTTTGCAATTCCAAATGCAAACCTAAAATCTGGCGCCAGCTCACTTTCCGCATCTCCGTCTTTTGATGTTGCTGTATCTGCACTTTCCTCAAGAGCCTTAAGCTCTGCTTCTAATTGAGCCTTCTTACGAGCTTTAGCCTCCGCCTCGGCTCTTGCCTTTGCCTCCGCTTCAGCTCTAACCTTTTCGGCTACAGCCCTAGCCTCTGCTTCAGCCTTTGCTTCTGCTTCTGCTTTCATTCTCTCAGCTTCTGCTCTTGCCTTTGCCTCTTCTTCTGATTTCTCAGCAGCTTCAGCACGTGCCTTCTCAGCTTCTGCCTTTATTCTGGCATCTTCCTCAGCTTTAGCCTTGGCTTCTGCTTTAGCTTTTTCGGCTTCGATTCTCTGTTTCTCTTCTTCGGCTTTGGCCCTAGCTTCTTCCTCAGCCTTTGCTTTGGCTTCAGCGCGAGCCTTCTCAGCTTCGATTCTCTGTTTCTCTTCTTGAGCTTTGACTCTTGCTTCATTCTCAGCCTTTGCCTTTGCTTCAGCCTGGGCCTTAGCCTTTCCGATATCTGTCTGGGCAGTTGGTATGCTTTCATTCTCGATATGGTCTTCTGCTATGTAGAAGAAGGCTCTAAGCGCATCTATTTCTGCTTCCATCTGAGCGCTTCTAAGGTTTTCACCAGACGATAGTCTAACTACTCTGTCTGAACCTTTAGAGACTACAACAGAAACTCCGTTTGAGCCGGCAGGCTGTACGTCTACAAATAATCCTTCTTTGCGGGCTCTTTCTTCTAATAAGATAAATTCTTTCAACATTTTCTTACCTCTTTCTTCGTTTGGAATATTACTCACATATTTTTTTATGCTCATATTCCTTTTTTTATTGATTCAAATTAATTATGTGAGGGGATATTTCATATAAGATTCAAATATGTGTAGTGGTAAGGATTTTTCGCAAAAAAAGAGACCGGCAATTTTCTACCAGTCTCTTAGATATGCTAAATTTTCACTATTTCCGCATTGAAGTTTTTCGAATTTACAATGCAGGGATTTATCAGATGTCCATATTTCCTTTTCTCGTTGAATGTTGCATCAATGATGATACAGGGATTGCCATTTTTACTTATATATGGCTTTATGGCGTCCTCTTTCTCGAAGTACCATTCTGCTATGTTGTTAATACGTATGCAGATGATATCTTTTGCCTGTGACAACACATTCATTGTTGAAACAACAAGTTTCTGTCTGCCATTGTCGGGTCTCATTTGGAGTTCCACTTCAATCGCAGCGTTTTCTTTTATCAGAGTTTTGAACCTGGAATACTCTTTGGCATAACACCATACCTTTACGGTTCCGGTTTTGTCTGAAAGGTTGTAGCCTGCCATTTCGGCACCGTCCGACCTTCTTTTCGTCACTTTAAGACCTGATATCAAACCTGCCACTTTGACTGAATCCCAATTATTGACTGAGACTGTCTTAATAATGGTAGATAACCCTTTCGGAATGATATAAGCATCTAATGGGTGTCCGCTTATGTAATCACATAACAGTTCCCTTTCTATACTGAAACGTTCTTCAATGTTTTCAAGGGTGTTTTCATTGATCTCAAGCTCCATTATTTCGCCTTTTACAGATTTTAGTGATTCCATACAGCTCTCTGTCTTTATGGCATTACCTCCTTCTAATGCATCAACCAGATCTGTCTCAGCTTTCTTCAGTTTCTTCACCAACGATAATACTGTTGGCACAAGAGTCATAAGGGCCTTTCTGTTATTACAAAAACTATCGAATGCACCGCTATTAATAAGTATCTCAAGGATTGTTTTAACCGGCTTTGTACGGAATACAAAATCCTGGAATGAGGAATAATCTCCATTATCTTCTCTTTCCTTAATGATATACCGTACACTTTCTCCAACATTCTTGATACCGGACAAACCATAGCGTATGTCGGTTCCTTCCATCAAAAATCCCATCCCCGACTTATTGATGTCTGGTCTTAGGATTCTTACATTACGCTCCTTCAGGTCCTTAAAGTATCTAAACCACCTTTCTGTAGGCACGCTGTTTAGGTTCGCACACATCCATTCAACAGGATAATTCCATTTTAACCATGCTGTCTGGTATGCTAAAACCCCATACGAAACTGCATGAGACTTATTAAACGCGTACTTAGCAAATTCAAGCATCTGCTCAAATATCTTTTTTGCGGTTTCTTCTTCTATCCCGTTTGCAATACATCCGAGAGCTTCCTCATCTCCGTATATAAAAGCCTGTCTCATTCCTTCGAGTTTCGCTTTTATTTTTTTACTCATAGCCTGTCTGAAACCATCAGCACGAGTCTCGGAAAAACCGGCAAGGTCTTTTGCGATCCTCATGATCTGTTCCTGATAAACTATTGCTCCGTAGGTTTCCTTGAGAATCTTTTCAAGTTCAGGACAAAGGTACTCAGGCGTTTTACCGTTTCTCGTTTCGATTACAGAATCGATAAACTGCATTGGGCCCGGCCTGAACATGGCGTTCTCCTGAGCAATATCCTTAAGGTTTCTCGGCTTAAATCGTTTGTTAAGACTCTTCATTCCATTGGATTCCATCTGGAATACGGTATCGGTATTTCCGTTCTGGAAAATTTCCATTACAGCCTCTTCAAAAGGAATCTCTGAAAGACACACTTTTAATCCATGAGTCTTTTCAATCATCCGTTCCGTACGTGTGATTATGGTTAAGGTGTTGAGTCCTAACAGGTCTATCTTTAATAGTCCGAGTTTTTCTGCCTCATTCTTATCGCACTGGATATTCATCATTCCGGAAGATTCATTCCAAACGAGCGGGACTATATCCGTCAGATTTGTTCCATCCGTTATAATGATTCCCGCAGCGTGCTGACTTTTAGCACTTATAGAGCCCTGAATAAGTCTTGCTCCATGTATAATAAAGTCTGCATCTTCCTGCCCGCTGAAAATCTCCAGAAGCTCATGTTCGAGAGTGCCCTTCCCGTTATAGTCCATCGTGAAATCAAGATGGTCTTGTCCGGATAGTTCCTCCGCTTTTTCAGAGATTAAACTGCATAATGAATCGTACTCCGTTGATTTAAGTCCTTTTCTGTATGCAAGTGCTTTTCCGGCGGCATTAATAGCTGACCTTCCCTGGAACTTTCCCAGTGTCATAATGCCGGCTACGCAGTCCTCTCCATATTTGTGTTTTACATACTCGATTACAAATGGTCTTGCCTTAGTCTCTATATCAATGTCTATATCAGGCATTGATGTTCGTTCAGACGATAAGAATCTTGAAAAATAAAGTCCGTTTGCCACAGGGTCTATATCCGTGATATGTAACGCATACGAAACTATGCTGCCACCGGCTGATCCTCTGCCTGGACCTACACCTTCCCCGACTCTACCTTTTACCTTTTCAGAAATCACCTTTTTGTTGAAAGTTCTTGCTATAGCCTTCTCTTCTTCATCATCAAGATTTAGCTTTGCAACAAGTCTTCCATAGTCGCAAATGTCCTGAACGATAAGGAAGTAATCATTTACGTCTAGCTTATTTATAACTGAGAGCTCGTTTTTAGCTCTTTCATCAAATAAAGCTTCATGTTCCTTTCCATATCTTTTATTGATTCCCTCTTTTACAAGATCTTCAACATAAGTCTTTTTTGTATATCCATCCGGAACCGTTACAGCTGGGTAATGTTTCTCGTTTGTAAGTGTACATTCGCACTTTATCTCGATTTCTTGTATACCACCGTAGCCTTTAATAATACTTTCCGTAGGAATTATCTCAGCAAGTCTTTTTACAAGCTGTTTGTCAGTCTTGATATAGAATTCTCTGTCTGTATCCGTCAGATCTTTCCATTTCTTATTTTTCTGAGACAGCACAATAGCTCTTGCCACTGCGTCATCAGAAGTATTGCTAGTCATGTATGGCTCGTTAGAAATTACAAGAGGGATATCCCATTCTTCAGAACACCTTGCCAGTTCAGGCATGACTTTCTTTTCAGTTTCATCTCCATGATATTGAAGCTCAATGAAAAAATTGCCGACTCCAAAGGTATATTGATACCAATCGGATTCTCTTTTTAAAGCCATATGCTTTTCATTTACAGATATTGATTCATCAAGTAATGTTTTTGCAAGGACTCCTTCTATTCCGGATGAAGTCACTATGACATTTCCATGCCCTAGAGAATTACTTCCAAAATGTTCTGTTAAGATGCCTTTATCCATTAGAGGATATTCTGTTTTCCCTACTGTCATAATATTTCTGTTTGAGGCTGTAATTGCTCTAAACATTGCCTTTAATCCGTCTTCATTCTTGGCCATGATAACAAGCCTTCGAATGTCTTTTTCGTATTTAACAAAAGCTTCAACCGATAGTATTGGCTTAATGCCATATTTTTTACATGTATCGTAAAAATCATACATCCCGAACATATTGCCAAAATCTGATAATGCTATAGCAGGGCATTCTAATTCCTTTGCACGCCTTACTATATTTTCCACAGATTGAGTTGAATCCTTAATTGAAAACAAGGAATGAACATGCAGAAGGCCAAGACTCAGATTATCAGGTATCGATTCAAGCATCTGTATATAATCTCTTTCCATATCTTTTACCTCATTTAATAACTTATATTTGCTTTCTATGTAATTATGAAAAGAGAAAACTCAGATAAGAAAATAGAGGCTGAGAATGGATTGTTAATCCCTCTCAACCTCTTTGAATTTATAACTATTTATTATTCTAAGAATTGATTTTAAAAATAAATCACTTGCCAAGAGCTATTCTACCCATAGCATCTGCCTGCATGATTGCATCGTAAAGCTCACAAGGCTGAACATCTCCTGCAAGATTATGGATAGTTTCGCCAGGAACACAGGCATTTTCAGCAATAATCCTAACCTGATCTTCAGATGTAATTCCAATCTGCTCAAGTGTTACAGGAAGACCGACTTCAAGGCAGAAGCTTTGAACATCATCAAACTCTTCCTTAGTAGCACCTTCAAGTACAAGCTGTACCAGTGTGCCGAGAGCTACGCAATCACCATGATCTGCATGCTTACAGCCTACAGCGGTAACACCGTTATAGAAGGAATGTGCAGCTGCACAGTTAACATTATCAGCACCAACACCTGAAAGATAAACGTTAGCCTCAATAATATTCTCAAGAGCAGGAGTTACTACATGAAGCTTACAAGCCTCAATAGCCTGCTTTCCGTACTGACGGAGTGTCTCGTAGCAGAGCTTTGCAAGTGCCTGACCGGCTCTTGTGATTCCGGTTCCCTCAAGGCTTGCTGATTCTGTACGTATAGAAGCTCTTCCCTCGAAATATGTTCCGAGAGCATCACCCATTCCAGAAATAAGGAAATGTACCGGAGCGTTTGCAATTACATTACAATCAACAATTACCGCATCAGGGTTTGTTGGATAGAAAAGATACTTGTCAAAGCTGTGGTCATCGTTATAAATAACTGACAGCCCTGTACAAGGTGCATCTGTTGCGGCAACTGTAGGAACAATTACAATATGCTTGCCCTCATAATATGCTGTAGCCTTAGCTGTATCTACAGCGCTTCCTCCGCCGATAGCAACAACAACATCAATGTTGTCATTTCTTACTATCTCCTGCATCTTCTTGATCTCACCATTGCTTGAGATTCCGCCGAAGATCTCATAACGTCTGTAGTCATCGTGACCTTCAAAACTCTTCTCAATCTTGTCGTGACAAGCCTTATAACCGCTATTTGAACATACAAACAGCCAACGCTTGCCCATGTAACCCATCTCATCGTAAAACTTGTTTAATGCGTCTCGCCCCTGAACGTACTTGAGTGGTTCGCGCATTGCTCTTAACCTGCCCATCATAATAAATGTGCCTCCTTTGTGTTAATTTTTTAACAATACATATATAATTTTAGACCTTTGCGTTCAGAGGTACAATATGTTAAATGTACAAATTGATAAACAATTAACAATAAGTTGTTACAAAATATATTAATTATTTAAAGCTTATATTTCCGCAAATTGATCTCAACATTTTACATTACTCATTTTACTAAAAAATGGCTGCGGAAACCGCAACCATTCTAGATTCACAGAAGGTCATAAGCTAGCTCCTTAAGCTCTCTTTCTCCCTTACAATGGATCACAAAATCCATTGATACATGCCCATATCTTCTTTTTATGATTTTCTGAGCTTTTGGATCCTTTCTAAGTTTATAAAGAAAGTTTCCGACCTCCGCAACAGACGCTGTCTCTATATCCTTTTCGAAAGCGACCTTTACCTCTTCTTTTTCTTTTCTTTCTACTTTTATTCGTTCAGGTGCCGACAAAGACTTCACAGCTCCTATTTGTGTTGTTTCAGAGACTATACTTTCAAGCTCTTTACATGGCTTTTCAATGGCCAGAGCTTTCCTGCCCTTGTACTCAAAACTTCTGTATGTCTCGTCACCAAGAACCATTATGAGCCTGTCGTTATCTTTAAATGCTTCCATATTCTGTGTCTCTCTCCTTCCAACTTATATTACTGTCTGTATTAAATATGGAAAGGGATTTCTCAGATAATAGCTTTCTTTGGTTAAACCGTCATATTTAAATTTGTCAGTTTGGGTAAACGTGAAACATGAGCTGTTTTAAAGCTCCTCAAGAAGAATATTTGAACATTTTGGATAGTATTCGTAATGATTTTTCGTTCAGAATTGACAGGATTCTATATCTACTCCTCAACTACTCTTTCACCTAAAGAAATCATATATACTATATTTGCATGTAATTTTATAAATAATGTGAGAATTCATAATATTAGAAATACTATTACTTAACAGCCTTATGAGTAAGATTATTTGATTATATTATGAATATATGTATATATTCTTATATATTTACATATATTCATATAAATATATATTTGTATAATCATTTCTTCTCATAATCAAAAGAATTAAACGCGTACTATAAAATCAGTCCTCTGATGAATGCTTAAGTTACATAAGATTCTAGACATATAAATGATATAGAGTTATTTCTTAATCACCGATATATTTGATGGTCTCCTGTTTAATTATATACTGGCCAATGATTCATAATCTTTTCCATAATATATAGCTTACATTACCGGATCCGACTTTGACCTTATATCTTCTAATAATCAACTGTTTTTTATACCTGTTTACTATAGATATATATTAATATATTCAGATATATTCTCATATATTCCCATATATTCCAGTATATTTCAAAATACTCAATCTGACGAATGATCAAATAGATATATTCATATATATTTGCGTATATATCTATATATTTATTAGTATATACGTATATTCTATTTTAATAGATATATTTTTATATATTTGAGTATTTTTATAAATATCTATCAATATATTTATATACATAAATTTAATACATATATTTCTATATATTCGTATTAAAAATATTCTGATATTTTAATATCTA
>JAGAXP010000142.1 GCA_017940955.1 Oribacterium sp. | reverse complement strand
ATGCATTCACATTTGTTATTTTGATCGTAATTCTTCTCGTTCGTCCTACCGGACTTTTTGGTGAGAAGACCACAAATAAGGTCTAAGGAGGTACGGAGATGAGTGCAAATAAATCAGTTAGTCAGGAAAAGAGAAGAAACACCATCCTGAGTCTTCTTCTCATCGCCCTTGTACTCGGTGTCTGCGGATATCTTGAGGCGAACAAATATACCTACAGTTATGCTATTTCCATCATCGAGCGTTCCATGGTCTATGCTGTCGTAGCGGTTTCCATGAACCTCGTGAATGGTTTTACAGGACTTTTCTCACTGGGACAGGCAGGCTTTATGGCACTCGGTGCTTATGTGACTGCGATATTCACCATACCTGTATCTCAGAGACCGTCTGTTTACTACATATCAGGTATCAATCCGGTGATAGCTGAAATTGAGCTCCCTGTTATAGTTGCATTGATACTCGGCGGTCTCGTGGCAGCAGGAGTTGCGGCATTGATAGGGTTCCCTGTATTGAGACTTAAGTCGGATTACCTTGCCATAGCTACTCTCGGATTTGCGGAGATCATCCGTGCATGTATCGCAGCTCCCCAGTTCGATACCATCACAAACGGATCATACGGTCTCAAGTCCATTCCGGGATTTACAAGTATTTATCAGCCCCTTATCCTTTCGACCGTATGTATAGGATTTATGGTGCTTCTTATTAATTCCTCCTACGGACGCATGTTCAAGGCAGTACGTGAGGATGAGATCGCGGCAGAGGCAATGGGTATCAACCTTTTCAAGACCAAGGAGCTCTCCTTCGTTATCTCTTCTTTCTTTGCGGGAGTGAGCGGCGGAATGCTTGCCATGTTCATGAGGTCCATTGACAGTAAGACCTTCCAGGTGGCACTTACCTATGACATCCTTCTTATCGTGGTCATCGGAGGAATCGGTTCCGTAACAGGTTCCGTTCTCGGTGCATTTATCGTGACAGCAGGCAGAGAGGTACTTCGTTTCTTTGATGAGCCTTTATACATCGGAAGCATTAACGTGCCTCTTTTCAGACCGGGCTTCCGTATGGTCATTTTCTCCATACTTCTCATGATAGTTGTTCTTTTCTATTCAAAGGGACTTATGGGAACAAACGAATTCAGCTGGAACGGAATAATAGGTTTCTTCAGGAATTTCGGAAAAAAGAAAGCTAAGAAAGCGGAGGGCGAGGCAAGATGAGCGATAACAAACAGAATGTCCTTCAGATGCAGAATGTTATCATGCAGTTTGGCGGTGTAAGAGCTATAGATGATCTTTCTCTTTTAGTCAACAAGGGAGAGATAGTTGCTCTTATCGGACCTAACGGTGCAGGTAAGACAACTGCATTTAACTGTATTACAGGAATCTACACACCTACATCCGGCGGTGTCAGCTTTAACGGCAAAAGCATTAAAGGAAATTCACCGGATGAAATAACAAAGCTTGGAATTGCGAGAACATTCCAGAACATCCGTCTGTTCTCCAATCTTACTGTTTTTGATAATGTTCTTATCGCGAAGCATCTTCGTGCCAGGGACAATGTTTTCTCCGCGGCTCTTCGTCTGAACTTTGCCGAAGAGCGTCGAATGCGGGAAGAGACAGCACAGCTTTTAAAGGAGCAGGGACTCTATGAACTGAAGGATGAGATAGCTTCATCACTTCCTTACGGTCTCCAGAGACATCTTGAGATAGCGAGAGCTCTTGCAACACAGCCAAAGCTTCTTCTTCTGGATGAGCCGGCGGCAGGCATGAACCCTCAGGAAACGCAGGAACTCACAGATTTTATCGTGAAGATTCGTGACCGGTACGATCTCAGCATCTTCATGATCGAGCATCATATGGATCTGGTAATGCAGATCTCCGAGCGTATCTACGTTCTTAACTTCGGTAAGCTGATCGCACAGGGTACACCTTTGGAGATACAAAGCAATCCTGAAGTTATAGAAGCATATCTGGGAGGTTCTGAAGATGCTTAAAGTTGATAATCTTAAAATACACTATGGCGGAATCGAGGCTGTTAAGGGAATCAGCTTCGAGGTACCTGATCATTCCATAGTTACACTTATAGGTGCGAACGGTGCCGGCAAGTCTTCGACTCTTCGTACCATAGCCGGACTTGTGAAGGCAAGCTCCGGAACCATCACTCTTGACGGGGAAGACATCACAAACATGCCCTCTGCAAAGCGTGTGGGAAAGGGTATAGTGCTTTGTCCCGAGGGCAGAAGAGTATTCCCTGATATGACGGTACTTGAGAATATAAAGATCGGGGCATATCTGAGAAATGATGATCTGACTAAGGATATCGAGAATGTCTATAATCTGTTTCCGAGACTTAAGGAGCGTAACTGGCAGCTTGCCGGAACATTATCCGGCGGTGAGCAGCAGATGCTTGCCGTAGCAAGATCTCTTATGTCGAATCCTGAGATCATGATGCTGGATGAGCCATCTCTTGGTCTTGCTCCTATCGTTGTTCAGGAGATTTTCTCCATCATCAGGAAGATCAACAAGGAGAGGGGAACAACCATCCTTCTTATCGAGCAGAATGCCAACATGGCGCTTAAGGTTGCTGACAAGGCCTATGTCATGGAAACAGGACGTATCACGCTTTCTGGCACCGGGGCAGAGCTTCTTCAGAATGATGACATCAAGGCTGCTTATCTTGGAAAGAAGAAGTAACAACTGACAAACCGGACACCCCGGCAGGTCGCGGGCTCTGAAACCCGGTCGCCTGCGGCGGAAAAATCTGATATGTAATGACCTTTGTCAAGAAGTAAATTGAGCCAAAGATCCCTACAAACTTATTTGATTGTTTCTGAAGGCATCTTGATAGAGCTTCGGGTATCAGTTCCCGGTATTGGCCACTCTGATATACGTGGATTGGTTACCGACAGGTCAATGGTCCGCCGTGAGCTCTACCGTCTAAAAACGTGGATCACGGATGACTCCGTGCCAACATAGATTTTTCGTAGATAGCTCGAACCTTGAAAAGGCCGAAGCCCTTTCAAGATGCCTTCAGTTGTTACTTGGTTTATTAGCAGATGTAAACTGTATTATCTGGATCACATCCGCTTAATTGCCTATGATCACAGTGGGATGTTGATGTCAAGACTGCGTAGCACCGCCTATGGCGGCCTGGTCTTGAGGTCATCATCACGCTGTGATATTTTTGTTTTAAGCGATGTGATCAGTCATCATTCCCCACATAAAACAAGCTAATTCTCGTGCAATTGCGACAGTTGCTACGTTATGTTTCTTATTCTGACCCAGAACCATCTTGTAATACCGCCTTCTGAGACGTTCGTTAGCTCTATCGGCATACGCAATCACTTCAGAACGGTTACCTGCCTGGCGGGCTTTTAATTCTCTTGATTTGAATCCAATTTCACCACGTCCAAAGCATTTTGCTGATTCTACCAGCAAAAGTCTGACATGACGATTACCTGCCTTTGTAATGCTTAAACGCGTGCAATCCGGTCCGCTGGAGTCTTCTCCGGGAACCAATCCGATATAGCTGGCAAAGCGTTCAGCAGTTGCAAATCTGTGGAAATCTCCTACTTCTACGATGGTTGATAAGGCTGTATTGGTTTTTACTCCGATGTAGCAGGTAAGGATTTTTACTTTTTCTGCATAAACTTCCTGTGAGGCGAGCTCCTCGATACGTCTGTCGAGGCGTTCGATTTTATCAGTCAGTGCATCATATGTCAGCAAATACTCTGTCAGAATCTAAAACAGTCCCCCCTTAAGAACCACTAGGCCCTCGGCAGTTTCTGAGTTTTTCTGGTAAAAACTCAGAATTGCCGAGGGAAACAAGGAAAAAGTATTCCAAGTGGTTCTAAAGGGGGCTGTTTTTATTTTTCACGTCAACAGCTTTAAGGTTTCAGTATAACAAAAAAAGACATCCGATTACCTAATAGTATAGGGAACGGATGTCAATTTTCGTCTTCTTCTATTTTTTCAAAAAGATCGCCGGGAGTGCATTGCAAAACAGTGATCAGCTTTTCTATTGTTTCAAGGCGTATTGAAATAACCTCATTATTCACAAGTCTGCTGAGGTTTCTGTAGCTTGTTTCACCAAGTTGCTTCTGTAACCAGTATTTTGTATGGTTTTGTTCTTCAAGTATCTCTTTTATTCGCAACCGTATCATATTACCTCCGCTTGAATTTTTTTATTGACTATTATATTTTGATAATTTTGTCGATATAACTTATGTATACGCAAGGTATGTACACATAAGTGGTTTTGGACTTTTAGAATAGTTGCGGCCAAGGGGCGACACGTTTTTTATCCTGGAATTGGATTTAGAAGGAATTAATTGCAAGGAAGCATGGAGGTAAGTAATGAAAGTCAGAAACAATTCGGCATCGATCAATGTGTTAAGAAGGTTTGGTATGAATCAGACAGAGATGAAAAAGGATTTGGAGAAGCTTTCATCAGGGTACAAAATAAATAAGGCAGGAGATGATGCGGCGGGACTTGCTGTGAGCGAATCCATGCGTGAACGCATCAAGGGCCTTGATCAGGGACACAATAATATAAATGACGGAATGTCACTTATAAATGTTGCTGAAGGTGGTATGGAAGAGATTACAGACATGCTTCAGAGGATAAGTAAGCTTGCGCATCAAGCGGTAAACGATACATATAACAAGGAAAATCGTAATGAAATTCAGATGGAAATCAATGAACTGAAAAATGAAATTGCGAGAATTGCAGAAAATACAGAATTTAATGAAATAAAGGTACTTAGACTCAAAGACAAATCCACCTATGAAATATTTAAAAAAGAAGGTCTGCCGGACTGGATGTCTACAACTGGAGTAAAGGATGGGGAAATGACTAAGGGGAATATTACTTTTTCTACCCAGGATCCGAAAAATCCAAATCAAACCATGTTGGAACTAACCGGATATAATACCGAAACAGAAAGATTTAAATATACATATTATGGTCCTGAGGGTACTTTGCCCGAAGATACAGATGTTATGGAATTTGAATATGGCAGAGAATGGACGGAGACATTGGATGATAATCTTGGAGCGGTTATGAGTTTCAAGGGACTTGCTGACAGATATACTCCGGGTAGTACAACATATGATGCAACTAAAACGGACGCTGATTTGTACAGAGATGTTTATGACCTCCTTGGGTCAAGTATTGGCGTTGCTTGTGCAACATGTGATGATCCCGGGGTTTTAGATCCTCATTATTATGGATTCGCGTTTTATGGTACAGCGACAGATCCGGATACCGGTAAAACAATGGAATATCTGAAAGATGGAATGAGGTATGTGGACGAAAATGGTAATCCTGCTGCTTACATAGATCATAGAAATGCTGTTGATATAAGTCAGATTAAGGCACCGGACGAAAACGGTATTCCGTTATTTGAATATCTTTCGTACAGAGCCAGTCAAAATTGTGATGTGGCAGAGACGGCTACGGTGGTGGCAAAAAGACTTTTCGATGAAACTTATAAAAATCTTGAAAGCTATATTTCAGGCGAAGATCATTTCAATGTAGCATGTAAAGATGAAAGTTCAATGACTATCGGAATTTATGATTATAGGGATGCAGATACAATTGGCCAGGATACGGTGAAAGTTTTTAAATCAAGTATGGGTCGCAGCATAGTACATCCGGATGCACTATGGATTCAATGCAGCAGTTTAAAGGACGATCGTATCCCACTGAAATTGCCTTATGTTGATATAGATGATCTTGGCATAAGTGACTTTGATGTCTCAACCTATAGGGAAGCAACAAGAAATGTTTATAATCCTGCTGATGTTGCACGTGAACAGGCAGAAAGGGCGGATCAGAGTAAGTATAATACCGTTCATACTGATGGTTATACTGTAACTAAAACTCTTGGTCCATATGACATTCCAATTTATGGAGAACTACCGAATGAACACGGAGAGATGGTAAAGACCAAAGTCGGCAGCGTACATTATCCTGAACAAGAAGTAACACAAACAATACCTCCAAGCAATATTACAACCTATACAGGATATAAAGCAAATCCAACTGGTGTCGAAGATGTAAGTATTTATACGCCAAGCAATATTGATAATGTCGCAAAAGCAATAGAAAAGATAGCTTCATTCAGGGCAATAGTCGGAGTTCAGTATAACCGTCTTGAACATAGCAGAAATAATAACGAAGTAATGAATGAGAATGTAAATGCTTCTGAATCCCGGATAAGAGATACCAATATGGCTGATGCAATGAGTAAGTTTCAAAAGGATAGTATGCTGATAAGCGTTTCTGAGAAAATGCTTGGTGTTGCAGATGAGTCGACTCGGGGAATACTTGATCTGCTTGGATAAGAAAGTTTTTATTAAAAAAGTATAGAGGGTTGAAATATGATCTTACAGCATAATATGTCAGCCTTGAACGCGAAACGAAATTTAGGAAAAAATAAAACTAAACTGAATAAGAATCTTGAGAAGCTGTCTTCGGGCTATAAGATCAATCGGGCGGGAGATGATGCGGCAGGACTTGCGATTTCGGAATCTATGAGGAATAAGCTAAAAGGTCTTGATCAGGCTGAGAACAATGTCGAAGACGGTATTTCACTGATTCAGGTCGCAGAGGGAGCGTTGACGGAAGTCCATGCAATGCTGGAAAGAGGCACTACATTGGCAACGCAGGCTGCAAATGGCACTTACACAGATGATGTAAGAAAGCATATCGACGCTGAGTTTCAGGAATTAAAGAAGGAAATTGACAGGATTTCCGAAAATACTGAATTTAACGGAATAAATCTCTTGAATGGGATTCGTGCCGCAGGAGACATTAATAGCGTAATATCTGTTCATACAGTGGACGAAATCACTCAGTCTGTGAAGGATGTTTCCAATATTGTATGTAATGTAGGCGAGGCCATTCTGAATGCATACTGGTCGTCATTGAAGCCTGGTTTTCCTACAACTGATATTGATATAAACCTGAAAAGCCTTCCAGGGTCAACTCTTGCAACTGCAGGAGGTACAATGCTTGGTTCAGGAAGAGGTCATATCGTAGTAAATGCTGATCTTGATAAGATTGATTCTATTAGCACTGCCACTTATGAATCGACTCTTGCTCATGAAATGATGCATGGAGTCATGGGTGTTGCATTGGCAAATGCCGATACATCCATGTCAGAATTGGAAGGTTCGGATAATTTATGGTTTATTGAGGGAACTGCACAGCTTACTGGAGGAATTTTTACTGCAGGATGGAACTACGATATAAGAGATGTAGCTAAAGTGACTTCAGGGCAGAAAACAAATGCTATGAAAGCTGCTTTGGCCAATCACGGCTCTCCGACAGATGAGGTTTATGGAACAGGAGCGTTGATGACTGCATATATAGGTTTTTTATCCTACTTAGGAAATCCCTATGACCATGGAGGCTATACTCAAACAAATGTAGCTCCTAATATTGCCAACATTAATAGTGGGATAGACTCTATATTGTATGAGATTATAAATAACCATAAATCATTGGAGCAAGCCATTTCTACAAGAACGGGATTCACTAAGTCAGATATATTGGCCAGATTTGACGGTAGTAATTCAGCCAATGACTTTGTGAATTTTCTTGTGAAATTAGTAGACAATGAAACAGGATCAGAAGGAAGTGGAAGCTTTATTTCAGGTCTTAGCTCATCCTTGAATAATCCCAATTTCTATAATGACTATACAGAAAAACATTTTCATGTGAATGATGTAAATACTGATGGTTACGGAAAAGGCGGAGGAGATGTAGTTCTTCAGATCGGACCAACCGCAGATGAAACGATAACAATCTATCGCTTCAATATGTCAAGTGACGGACTTGGGCTTGGTAATAGCAATGTAACATCGCTACAAAATGCTAATAAAGCCATGGGTGAGCTGAAGGATGCAGTCGAGTATACTTCAGCAACGAGAGCATATTTTGGGGCTAAGCATAATCGACTGGAACATACTTTGAGTAATCTGAAGGTATCAAATGAAAATACTACTGCCGCTGAGTCAAGGATCAGAGATACAGATATGGCTAAGGAGATATCGGCATATACCAAAAACAATATTTTACAGCAGGCTGCCCAGTCCATGCTTGCTCAGGCAAACCAATCTCCTCAGAGTGTGTTGTCGCTGCTAGGATGATACTGTTATGATTTAACATCAAAGACATTTTGCATGTGATTGCAGTGATGCTTCAAAAATTTATGCAGTATGTGCTGCATCATATTATATAATGATTGTAGGCCTGGATTCTGTTTGTACAAAAGCAGAAGCCAGACCTAGTATTGTACTTAATATACATAATGTGTTAAGAGCGGGAAATTATTTTTGTGGGATATATTCGTTAGATAACGGAAAGAAGGTATTTATGGGGCAGCGATATTCTTTGAAATGTACTGAATGTAATTCTCGGTGGGAGCTTAGCGTTGGTTACGGTATAGGTGCCGGTGACCGGGGTTTTGTTCTCAAAAGCTTTAAACCAAAATATAAAGCCAGAGTCAAAGGTCTCATTGAAGCATTGCCGGTTCCGCCTTATGGGTTCAGCCTACGTATTTGCAAATGCAGCAATTGTCAGAATCTCGTGAGTGTTCCAACCATTCTAAAGGGGGACAAAAAATTCGTGGAGTCCTGTCCGGATTGTGGACATGATGTTGAATTGCTGGACGCTGACGTCAAAAATCTAATGTGCCCAAAGTGTAGCGGTAAAGTTGTTGTAGAAAATATTAACCTTTGGGATTGACATATTGTGACATGGATAATGTTAAGTGTTACTATCTAACAAAGAAGGCGCTGCCGATGACTGTCAGCCCTGATTATATAATAGTTTTTTAAAAGAACCGCTTACTTTGTCACAGGGTGATTAGGCGGTTTTTTCTTTTTTCCGATGTTATAAAACAGAGCGGCTAATGCGATTAAGGCAAAGAGATATTACATCGTGTCATATAAAAATGTTCATCTAAAAATTCATAATATGTATATTATTCATATTGTACTGCCCGAGTAATTTTGATATTATATTGAAAATTTGAAATAAAAAGGAAAACCTATGAAATTTACAAAGATGCAGGGTTGCGGAAACGACTATGTATATGTAAATTGCTTTTCGGAAAGTGTCAAGGACCCATCGAATCTTGCGGTGAAGATCGCTGACAGGCACTACGGTGTGGGAGGAGACGGACTCATCCTTATCGAGCCATCCGACAAGGCAGATGCTTATATGCATATGTTCAATCTGGACGGATCCGAAGGTAATATGTGCGGCAACGGCATACGTTGTGTCGCGAAATATATTTATGATCACGGCATCATTCCTTGTGACCGTGATGAAGCAGTCATCGATACCAAATCGGGACTT
>JAGAXP010000007.1 GCA_017940955.1 Oribacterium sp. | reverse complement strand
GGCAACCATAGGATGCTTCCTTGACCCCGAAACAGGTAATCCCCTGACATTTGACGGAGCCCCTGCGGTCATGCAGCTGGGAATAGACGGACAGATGCATGCACATTATATAAATCCACAGGGTTACTTTTATACAGGCACTGTAGAGATGAACGGAGGTACTTTCGCCTTCAATGAAGAGGGCGTCATGATTTCGTATGTGTAAAGAGTAAAAACAATTATTCACTCCTGCGTTTGCGGGTCAAATAATGATAATAATACATGGCTCAGGATAAGTTGCTCATGATGGTCACGGGCAGCTTATTTGTGATGTTAAGAGTTCTTTTGACACTCGCTCCATGATATAATTATGAGAATTTGTGAAATAACAGAAGGAGCGTGAATATATAATTCTTCTGAAAAACTATGAAATCGAGGATGAAATCTATATGAATATGAAGTGTATCGCCTGCGGGCATGAAATAAAGAAACTAATGACTTTTTCTGATATGCCGGCATCGGCACAGAATATACCTGATGAGTCGGAACTTAAGGATGATCATCCTATAACGCTGGAACTATGCCAGTGTCCGGAGTGTGGACTTGTGCAGTTCGACTGTGAGCCGGTGGATTACTATAGAGATGTGATCAGGGCCGGTGGCGGAACTAAGACCATGACGGATCTTCGCCATGAGGAGTATGCAAGGCTTCTCTCTTTCATGCAGGAGTATGGCATCAAAGGAAGAAATATAGTTGAAGTCGGCTGCGGAAGAGGAGAATTTCTCCGCATGTGGCAGAATCTGGAAGAAGAAGCCGCCGGAGCAGAGGCGCTAAAAAAGGACAGGGAAAAAGATCCTCTGTCCGGCCAGCCGAAGGCAGCAGCCATCAGACTCACCGGAATCGAGCATAAGAAGGAACTTGTGGAAGAGGCAAAAAGAATTGAGGCTTCGGCGGAGCAAGGCGCATCTACAGAAAACGGAGCTAAGGCTTCGATGAAAGCCGGTATAATAACTGGTGCATTTAATGCTGACAACAATTCTGATGAGATAAGCTATCAGGTGGTTGAGGGCTTTGCCGAAGGCGATTACATTTATCCAAACGGTCCCTTCGATGCCTTTGTACAGTTCAACTTCCTTGAACACCAGCCATACCCTAAAGATATGCTGCAAAACATCTGGCACAATTTAAAACCAAAGGCATTGGGGCTCGTTACTGTGCCAAGTTTTGAGTACATTCTGAAGTATAATGGCTATTACGAACTCCTCCATGATCATATAGCGAACTATACAGAGTTTACTTTACAGAAACTCTTCCAGGACAACGGGTTTGAGGTTCTTGAAATGAGGACGGTTAACAGAGACACTATAGAGATAATAGTGAAAAAAGCCGAGCCTGATGAACTTACATGCCTGAGATATAATGGTACACTTTTAGATGTGTCAGCCCTGAAAGATAGTTATCAGAGACTTACGGAAGAGGTCAATGCTCATCTCGAAAAACTCTCGGAATCAGGGAAAACCCTTGCCATCTGGGGCGCGAGCCATCAGGGATTTACATTGGCAGCCACCACAGGTCTCGGAGGAAAGGTGAGATATATCATTGACTCTGCGAAGTTTAAGCAGGGGAGATATGCACCGGCATCACATATTCCCATTGTAGCACCGGATCATTTCACAGAAGAGCCGGTAGACGAGATTTTGATAGTAGCGCCGGGATATACTGATGAGATCGCCTCTATCATTCGGGAAAAATTCGGAAAAGAAGTAAAGGTACTTGTTCTAAAAACCGACAGGATGGAAGAATATACGCTTGATGCTTCCGAACAAGGCTGTAAAGCCTGGAATTCAGCAGGGGCATAATATAACGGCATGTTATTCCGAAGAGATCTTTTTTATGGAGACGAAATGAAAGCGCTGGTTTTAAAAGGAAAAGGAAAAATAGAATATATTGAAAAGGTGACACCGGTTCTTTTGGATGAACATGGGGTTCTTCTCGAGTCTGTGCTGGTGTCCCCCTGTACTTCTGACGTCCATACCATCTGGCAGGGGAGTCCGAAAAGGGCAGATCTTACACTTGGTCATGAGGTTATAGCAAGGGTGAAAGAGGTGGGAAGAGAAGTGAAGGACTTCTTGCCGGGTGAGATAGTGGCGGTTTCTGCCATAACCCCGGACTGGAGTCAGCCCGATGTGGAAGTGAATTATGCCCACGCAGGACACAATTTCAGTGCCCACATGATAGGGAAATCCATAGACGGAGCCTTCCAGAATCTTTTTTATCTCCCCTATGCGGATAAGAATCTTGCCCATATACCTGAAGGCATGAGTCTTGAGGATGCACTTATGTGCGTTGATGTGGTGCAGACAGGATTCACTGCAGTTGAGGAAGCAGGTGTTAAAGCAGGAGATACAGTGGTTGTCATGGGAATCGGCGCCATAGGACTGGCTGCGATCATGGGCAGTAAGCTTTCGGGGGCCTCCAGGATCTTTGCGGTAGGTTCCAGAGAAGACAATGTCCGCATAGCTGAAGCCATGAGCGATGCAAACTGCCGTGTAGAAGTGCTGAATTACAAAACGCTAAGCTGTTCGCTCCCTGAGGGCATGTATCCCCTTGCGAACTCTACAGGTTCAGATGTTGTGAACTATGTGCTTTCTGAAACCACTACGAAGGGTGCAGATAAGGTTCTTATATGCGGCGGCAATGACTACACCCTCCCTCAGGCCATCGACATGGTGAAATACGGTACGGGAGTTGTTTCCAATGTTATGTACTTCGGCGCAGACACTGAAGTTCAGGATGAGGAATACAGAAATCTGATAAAGGAGACAAGTTCTGAAGAAGGCATACCGGAAGATCAGAATAGTATAAAAACGGAAAGAAAGATGAATACGGTAATCGACTCTATTCTGATTCCCAAATTCTCCATGGGACGCGGTATGGCAGGAAAGACCCTGAAATTTTCTCTCAGTAAAGGCGGCCGGAATAATCTTGAACGTGTAATGAAACTTGTTCAGGAAAATCATCTCCATCCGTCAGAATTCATAACCGAAAGATACATGGGAATCGAAAAGATCGAACAGGCCATATATGACATGAAGGACAGAAAAGCTATAAAGATAGCAGTTGAGATGAACTGATATTTTTGTATAATGTCATTTGTTTAAGAAGCAGAGTATGATACCATACGTTAATGTACGGATACGACCTGAACAACATAGAAAGATTGCGTTACAAGCTGCCGGTGAAGGAATAACGATAAATCAGTTTGTAAAAGGGCAATAGATGACGAGTTGACTATACTTGAAGGTTAAACCGGAAATGGAAGAACAGAGGAAAACATTTTGAAAACAATCAGCAT
>JAGAXP010000141.1 GCA_017940955.1 Oribacterium sp. | reverse complement strand
ATCACTTTGATTTAAGCCAGATGAATCTATTTTTTGAGAGGCATAACTGCAATAATCGGATAAAATATGCCTTTCAGCGGTAGGAGTAGTAGATAAGTGTATGCAATAGAGCGCAAGCTGTTCATATAAATTATCATTTATATGAACAAGAAATAAGGAGGTGTCAAGAAAATGCAAGCGCATAACAACAACATTGAGGAATACCTAAGTGTTCCGAGAACTGTATTTGTGGTTCCCGTCTATCAGAGAAACTATGATTGGAAAGAGGAAAACTGCAAACAGCTCTTTTACGATATCGAAAAATCAATAGAAACCGGGAGAGAGCATTTTCTTGGTACTATCTGTTTTAAGAATACAAATGCACATGAGAGATCAATCATTGACGGACAGCAGAGATTAACAAGTATAACTCTGCTGTTGAAGGCAATATATGACTATACGGATGATGATGATATTAAAGATGAGATAAAGAATACATATATTTATAACAAGGGACATAGTGTTGATAGTGACTATCTTCGTATAAAACTTCATCTGAACAAAAGAGATGATGCTACATATCGTCTGCTTTTGGAAAACAGCTATGATAGCGTATTAGATAAGCTGTCAAATACCCAGAGAGACTCCCGTGTCTATCAGAATTATACATTATTTACTGGGCTAATTACAGATTTTGTCGAGAAAAAGAAAGGAAGTCTTGAAGATATTCTTGAGGCTTTAAGAAACTTGACGATTATAGAGTTGGAAATACAGCAGGAAAATCCGCAAGAAATTTTCGAGAGCCTTAACTCTACGGGATTAGATCTTACTAATGTGGATTTGCTTAGGAACTACTTCTTAATGCAGTTTTCACATCAAGAGCAGACACATTTATATGATGAATATTGGTCACAAATAGAAGACTCCATTGGTGTTTCAAACATGGAGCAGTTTTTCAATGATTATTTGATCTATAAAAAGCGCAGTGACGCAATTTCCATAAATGGGAAGAGACAACATATAACACAGAGAACCTTATATACGGCCTTTAAGGATTATTATCTTTCACAGGGATATGAATCTAACTATGCAGGCACAGAGTTGTGTTTTGCAGACTTAAAAAGGTGTGCGCTTTTATATAAGAGCCTTGTCTTTGACTCTGATGTAAATCTGGGAAAGGAGTCCTATCTTCGTCAGCGGTTTTATTTCATACTGTACGCAAACGAGGCGATCAAATCCAGATGTATTCTTTTGTATCTGCTTGATCTTCATGAAAGCAAACTTATAGATGATGACATTTTGACAAAATCAGTTGAGGCAGTTTTGTCTCTGACCTTTAGGGCAAAAATGTGTAAGGCAAAGGGTATAAACTATCAGTTCGCCGGGAATGTATTGCAGAGATTGGCTGAATTGGATAACTATTCCGATTTCATGAATGCTTTTTGGAAGGTCCTTACTTTTGGTAAAGGCAGCTTCGGCTTTCCTTCAAATGAGGAATTTAGAGAAGCTCTTACAGAGAAAGATTTATATCTGACAATAAGAAGTAAAGGCGTAAAGTACCTGCTCTACGCGTTAGAAGAAAAGTCGCCCTTTCCTAAAGGATTGCCGGAATATACAGATGAAACTATTACGATTGAGCATGTTATGCCGCAGACACCTACTGAAAGATGGAAGGGCTATCTTTCTTCAAGTGATCTTGAAAGCTATGAGGTTTATCTGCATCGCCTTGGAAATCTTGCTCTTACGAATTATAACTCTGAGATGTCCAACAAGAGTTTTGATGAGAAAAAGGAGATTTATAAAGGTTCTAAATTCTACTACACGACAAAGCTCTCGGATGTATCGAAGTGGTCTTCCGCTGTTATAAGCAAAAGAGGAGGCGAGCTTGCAGATGCAGCCCTGAAGGTTTGGGAATTACCAGAGGCATATCAGGAGACAAGAGCAACACATGATTCTGTGCACACATTGGATGAGGATCCAAAACAGTATGCATATACCAAACCTAAAGTATTGTACGTCGGTGAAAATGAGTTTACCGTCAGCTCATGGAGCAATATTCTACCTATCATATGTGGAGTAATGATCGACGAGGACAGTAAGACATTTCTTGAAATAGCCAAGCCTGAGGTTGATAAGTATTTCGCATTAGAAGATGATGAACAATCGCTAGCCGATAAACCGAGTTATGAGCATATTATCAACAATGTTTATGTTTATACGCATAATTCGGCGCATGGAACATTGACGGTTGCAAGTCGTCTACTAAAGATGTTTGATGAAAAAGCTGGTACAGAACTGTATGACAATACGCTTTTTACAATAAAATGACGAGGATAGCATAAGTAGTGAGCAAACATAAGATGGTAAACGGTCAGCTCCTTCAGATGAACAAGCCGTACAGTCAGCTGAAGAACAAGCAAAAAGAGAAGATCAGCAACTGGATGTACGAAGCCTACAAGAAGCAGGAGAGTGAGAAACTCTCAAATGAGGAGGCTTTGCAGATCGTTTATGACAAGATAGAAGATGCGAAGATATGGATTCCGGCACATGAGGTAGAGAAGAAGTATTACTCCAAGAAGAATCAGTTCAAGAAACGGCTTGCCGCTGAGAATGTGCCGCAGCATCTTTTCGTTATGGAGGGCATTCTTAACAGGGCAACGCAGAAGATGGATGCTCTGGAAAAGAAGATTGCGGAATTTGAGGAATTCCAGGCGGAGATACAGAAGCTGGAAACATATTATACGAGTCAGCAGTGGAAAGATGATTTTGCCATGGATGAAAAGGGAGAATTGCCGGACAAGCTGAAGCGAGGCATTCTTTCGGAGGATGGCATTTACAATTTGCTTGAGCGTAACAAGGAGCTTAAGGAGAGGATTGGTATAGGAGGAACGGTCTTATGAGCACATTAGAAGGGGGTCACGGAATGAAGGTACTAATCATTAACGGAAGTCCAAGAGTAAATGGCAATACCACCATTGCAGTAAATGAAATGGTGAAGGTATTTGAAAAGGAAGGTGTCGAGACAGAAGTAGTGCAGATTGGCAACAAGGATGTGCGTGGATGTATCGCCTGCGGTACCTGCTTTAAGAAAGGGCAGTGCGTATTTGATGATGTGGTCAATGAACTGGCTCCAAAGTTCGAAGCGGCAGACGGACTGGTGGTAGCTTCTCCGGTTTATTATGCATCGGCAAATGCCACCTTGATTGCGTGTATGGACAGACTGTTCTACAGTACGCACTTTGATAAGACCATGAAGGTCGGAGCGAGCGTGGTATGTGCAAGACGAGGTGGATTGTCTGCAACATTTGACGAGCTGAATAAGTATTTCACAATTTGCGGTATGCCGGTTGCGTCCAGTCAGTATTGGAACAGCATTCACGGAAGAGAGCCGGGGCAGGCAGAGCAGGATGCGGAGGGACTTCAGACGATGAGGACGCTTGCCAGGAATATGACGTTCCTTATGAAGAGCATAGCTCTCGGCAAAGAAAAGTACGGACTGCCGGAAAAAGAAGAGTGGCAGCCGACGCATTTTATCAGATAGGAGCATACCATGGAAGAAATAAGAGTAGATATGCGTAATCGAGATGCATATGATCTTGAAACTTATGCAAAACATGAGGAACTTGTATTTAAGCTGAATCAGACGATGCCAAGAACTGAGGAATACAACCAAATCCTTCATGAACTCTTTGAAGACCGTATTGGAGAGGGCTCCTTCCTACGTGCACCGCTTGCAGGAGCAGCCTTTGATAAGATGACCATTGGGAAACGGGTCTTCATCAACAGCAATCTCCTTGCAATGGCAAGAGGCGGCATTACGATAGAGGATGATGTTCAGATAGCTGCGAATGTGCAGCTGCTTTCCAATAATCATGATCCCTATGACAGACAAGTGCTTCTGTGTAAGCCAATCGTTATCAAGCAGGGCGCATGGATTGGAGCAGGAGCTTCTATTATGGCAGGTGTAACTATCGGGAAGTATGCGATTGTCGGTGCGGCATCAGTCGTAACTCATGATGTGGGGGATTATGGGGTGGTTGTAGGCAGTCCGGCGAGGGTTATCAAGACACTGGACGCAGAGAAATTCAAGTGAGGAAACATATTGCATGATAAATGAAGCAGTTTACGAATGGCTGAAGGATAAGGGTTTTGCAGATCGCCTTACGGAGCATTCTGAAGTAATAGATACTGTTGAGCACGCTGCACAGCAGATCGGCTGCATAGAAGCCGAGATAGCAAAGACGTTATCCTTTATAGTGGATGATAAACCGGTAGTTGTTGTTATGGCCGGAGACGGGCGCGTGAACAGTTCCAAGTTCAAAGCGTTGTTTCATACGAAACCGAGCATGATCCCGAGAGATCGAGTGGAGGAATTGACGGGATTTGTCCCGGGCGGCGTGTGTCCATTTGGAGTACCTTCGGATATTCCGATATGGCTTGATGTCTCGATGAAGCGGTTTGAGTATGTTCATCCTGCAGGCGGCAATATCTATACATCCGTAAAGCTTACTCCGGAAGAACTGGAGAAGGCTTCGGGTGCGATCGGATGGTGTGATGTATGCAAGGGATGGGAGGAACAATCGTGACAGAAATAGAAAAACTGGAAGCAGGACTGGAATACTGCTATGACGATCCGGAGGTGGAAGCCCGTAAGGAGAATGCGATCATCCGGTGCAAGGAATATAACACCATAGACGATACGGATTATGATGCCCAGTATGCGAAGCTGAAGGAGATGCTGGGGAGTGTAGGCGAAAAAGTGTGGATTGCCAAGACTTTCAACTGCGATAACGGAAAGAAGATCTTCATCGGTAATAACTTCACGGGCAATTATAATCTGACGATTTTGGATATCAGGGAGGTGTATATCGGCGATAATGTGATGATCGGACCGAATACTTTGATTACGACTGTGAATCATCCGCTGACGCCTATGGGGAGAAGACAGCATCTGGGGATTGCCGAGTCGGTGAGAATCGGAAATGATGTCTGGATCGGCGGCAACGTAACCATACTGCCGGGTGTGACTATCGGAAATAATGTTGTAGTTGCGGCTGGAGCTGTAGTGACAAAGGATCTGCCGGATAATGCACTTTATGGTGGCGTACCGGCACACAAGATCAAGGATATAGAAAACGATATTATATAAAAATCAAATTCAAGGAGGTAGCACAATGAAGCAGAGTTTTGACAAAGGTTTTGTTACACCGCATCCGGTATTCATCATCGCAACCTATGATGAGAACGGCAAGGCTGATGCCATGAATGCGGCATGGGTAGGACAGGTTGGCGGCAATCAGCTGTCCATGAGTCTTTCTCCCCACAGGACAACCACAAACATCAAGGCAAATAGGGCGTTTACCGTCAGTTTCGCCACGAAGGAGCAGGTAGAGGCTTGTGATTATGTCGGAATCGTATCCGGTGATAAGGTGCCGGATAAGCTGGAGAAGTGCGGATTTACTGTTACGAAATCCGATAAGGTGAATGCTCCAATCATTGATCAGCTTCCTGTTGCCATAGAGTGCAAGGTGATAGAACTTCAGGAAGAGTTTAATGAGACCAGGGTTGTGGCTGAAATCGTGGGGATGAAGGCCGATGAGAGCGTTATCACGGATGGAAAAGTCGATCTTGAGAAGCTTCATCCGATCATGTTTGATACCGTTGCACTCTGCTACAGAGAGATTGGTGCTAATGTCGGTGGCGCATGGAAAGCCGGGAAGAAATTCGAGTGAGTGGAGCTATAGATTATGGCCAGAGCAAAGCCTGAAATAATATATGAAAATACGGTTCCCGGCATATTTGTTCAGAGGAACAATCGCTTTACGGCGGAAGTGATGGTTGGGGATGAGCAGAAAACCGTTCATATCAAGAACACGGGAAGGCTTGAGGAATTACTGGTTCCCAAGGCGAAGGTGACTTTGCAGAAATCGGAGGATCCTGAGAGAAAGACGGAGTATGATCTGATATCCGTTTATCGTCCGAGGTTCAAATGGATAAATGTGGACAGCCTTGCGCCTAATAAGCTGATACAGCAGCAACTGGAACCGTTATACGATGTGGTAAAGCCCGAATATACCTACGGTGATTCCCGGTTCGATTTCTATATGGAACGGGACGGGCAAAAGTATCTGACGGAAGTAAAGGGATGCACATTGGCATATGATCAGAAGACCGGCATAGGATATTTCCCTGATGCACCGACAGAGCGTGGGATAAAGCATCTGAATGAGCTGGCAAAGGCAGTAAAAGAAGGATATCACTGTTCCATAGAGTTTGTGATACAGATGAACGGGATTCATTTGGTGTTCCCGAATAACAAGACGCAGCCGGAGTTTGGTCGTGCGCTTGTGGCTGCCGCTAAAGCAGGCGTTGAGATTATCTACAATAGCTGTCATGTTGAAGCGGACAGCATCAAGATTACAGGTGGCACATTGGATACAAGCAGATATAGGAATGCAAAACTATGAAGAAAAACAATGTTAAAAGACTGCGCAGATCCAGAAATCTGTCACAAACCGAAATGGCAAAAGAACTTAAGATACCGCAGACCCGTATTAGCGCATGGGAGCTTGGAAAATCACAGATAAGCGAAGAAGATGCGGAGATGCTTGCGGAATACTTTAATGTGACTGCGGCATATGTTGTCGGGGACACTATGGACAAGTATGAGCAATTCGACGAGTTCGACTTTTTCCCGGATGAAGACAAGGATGAATATCATGCACGGGATTATAACGAGGTTGAATTGCTTGAGTGCTACAGATTCATGGAAGGTGCAGGAAAGCATTATCTGATGCAGACGGTCGCAATGCTTAAAAAATTCTATGGGATGGAATGAGCAGTGACTAAAAGGTGAACCGATATGACCTTAAAAGAATTTGAAGAAGAGAAAAACGGAAAAACCATAGAACAATATGAAAAATGGTTTGATGAGTGTTCTTGGTATGCAGTGAACATAGGTGGTATAGAGCAGCCATGCATAAAGCTCACCAGCAGAAAAGTTGGTCTCAGAGACGGGACTATATATGTGAACGATAAAGACAAGGAAATCCGCAGGCTTGAGGATGATGAAAAAAGATCACTGCGATACAGATATGAAATGCTTAAAGTTTATGACGAGATAGAGATCATGGACAGATTCTCTATACGGGAATACCTCGATCTTCTTAAGCGTAAGTCCGAGATGGAACGGGAAATAAAACGGAGAGAGGAATTGCCGGAGGGGACTGTGTACTGTTCTTTCTGTGGGAAGCCCCAGGATGAGGTAAAGAAAATGGTTGCAGGGCCGGCGAATTGCTTTATCTGTGATGAGTGTGTAGATATCTGTAGTGAGATTATGGAAGAGGAACGTGAGAACGAAAACAGGAAATAGAATCGGAGGCGGTAGATTGTGCAGAAGATCCGATGCGTGGTTGAGAGAATCACATATCAGAATCCGGAAAACGGATATTCAGTGCTAAAATGCCGGGTTAAGGATTACAGCGAATTAGTGCCGGTTATCGGCAATATGATAGATGCGAATGTAGGTTCCGTCCTTGTATGTGATGGCAACTGGAAGGTTGATGCCAAGTACGGCAGGCAGTTTGTGGCTGAGAACTGGGAAGAGACGCTTCCGGCAACGGTCTATGGCATGGAGAAGTATCTTGGATCAGGACTTATCAAGGGTGTCGGACCCAAATTTGCAAAAAAGATTGTTCAGAAATATGGCGTAGATACCTTCGCAGTCATAGAGGACAATGTTGAGGTTCTGATTGAGATAGAGGGCATAGGCAAGAAGCGGGTTCAGATGATCGCCGAGTCATGGGAGAGGCAGAAGGAAGTTAAGAATATAATGATTTTCCTGCAAGAGCATCAGGTATCCACATCCTATGCCGCAAAGATATATAAGCAATACGGGAATGACAGCATTTCCGTTATGAAGGAGAATCCATACAAACTGGCAGATGATATCTGGGGGATCGGTTTTAAGACAGCCGATCAGATTGCCATGAAGCTGGGCTTTGGGAAGGAATCCTACGTGAGGCTTAGGAGCGGACTCATGTACACGCTTTCGGAGCTTTCCAATGATGGTCATGTTTTCGCTGAGAAACAACAGCTTATTGATAAGGCTTCCGAATTATTGGAAGCATCGCCGGAGACGGTCATCATGACCATGGATGATATGCTTCAGAAGGAAGAGCTGATCCTTGAAAAGAATATAGTCCGCATAGATGAAGATGGGAACAATGTTACAGCTATATATCTGCCGCCGTTCTTTTATGCGGAAGTTGGTGTGGCAGGTAAGCTAAAGAAGCTGGCTTTATCACCTGCCGGAGACAAGCTGTATACGAGGCTTATGGAAGCAAGGAAAAACTCCGGAAATGAAACTCTTTCCGTTGATATAGAAGCCATACAGCAGAAAACTCATATGGAATATGACGAGGTTCAGGCTGATGCCATAAGGACTGCGGCTACCGCAAAGGTCATGGTCTTAACAGGCGGTCCAGGTACAGGTAAAACGACTACGACCCACGGGATCATTTCTGCATATAGGACATACGGATTGCGAATATTGCTGGCTGCTCCTACAGGCCGTGCAGCAAAACGTATGACAGAAGCCACCGGACTTGAAGCGAAGACCATACACAGACTGCTTGAGTGCAAACCGCCGGAGGGATATCAGAAGAATGAGGAGAATCCACTTGAAGGAGATGTTCTGATTGTGGACGAATGCTCCATGATAGATATTGTGCTGATGAATTCTCTTTTGAAGGCCATTCCACCGACTATGCGCCTTATCATGGTGGGAGATATAGATCAGCTGCCAAGTGTGGGTGCGGGAAATGTGCTGAGAGACATCATAGATTCGGGATCTTTTCCTGTTGTTCGGCTTACGAGGATATTCAGACAGGCACAGACCAGCCGTATCATTATGAACGCTCATCGCATCAATGAGGGCAAGATGCCGGATATCAGCAATGGGAAGAACACGGATTTCTTCTTTATAGAAAATGAGGATGCAGAGGCTTCGGTTCCAAGAATTGTAAAGCTGGTGCAGGAGAACCTGCCTAACTATTACCATGTGGAGCCTTCTCAGATACAGGTACTTACTCCTATGCAGAGAGGTGTGGTCGGAGCGACGAATCTCAATCTTGCGTTACAGGAGGCACTGAATCCGCCGGAGCATGATATCTTCATGCGAGGCAGAGGAAAGGTGACGATGCCGAAGGAGTGCCTGCGCCGGAGCGGATATACTTTCCGTGCCGATGATAAAGTGATGCAGATAAAGAATAACTATGATAAGGAAGTTTTTAACGGCGATATCGGCATCATAGATTCTGTAAATGAGACGGACAGGACTTTGAAAGTGAATTTTGACGGTAGATGCATTGAATATGATGTAACAGAGCTTGATGAGCTTGTCCATGCATACGCCACTACGATCCATAAGGCGCAAGGGTCGGAATATCCGATTGTGGTTATGCCGATTATGATGAACCATTTTGTTATGCTCCAGAGGAATCTTATATACACGGGTATAACAAGGGCAAAGAAGGTGCTTGTGATTGTTGGAACGAAGAAAGCTCTCGCCTACGCCGTGAAGAACGTAACAGTTACGAAGAGAAACACATTATTGAAGGAAAGGCTGGCAGGGTAGTAGTGTGCCGGTGGGGATTTACAAATGAGCGATAGTAGAGAAGCAAGTGTATGGAATCATTATATAGATTACATTGCCGAAGCGACGCAGATTGACAGAGAGAGAATAAAGAAAACTGTCAGTCCGATGAAAACCAGTATCGCAGAAGGCTGTACATTGGAAGAATTAAGGGCATTGATGTTGCGGGTGTTTGAGCCAATCACGATAATGCAGGCTCTTGAACAATGGCAGAATCAGATGGATCTTATGCTGCATACCGGACTCAAAGCGTTCAAAGGAGAGAGCCGGTATGAATATTATGTTGGGAAGAAGGATAAATCGCCATACGATTTTATGGCGGATGGAATACTTGATGATCACAGCGCATCCGCTCACATATATGATCTATCAGGAATAACACAGACCATTATGCACATGGCATATGAGCATGGAGGTAAACAGGCACCTGAGTGGATTGTAAAAGCACAGAAGGAAGCAGAGCTTAAGGAAAATTATGAAATAAATATGCTTTTGGGTGATTGCTACAGGAATGTTGGTAATTTTACGAAGGCTCTTCAGACATACGAAGACCTGTGGAAACGAACGGACATCGAGATCCCAGTATACAGGATGCCATTACCTTTACAAAGTTTGCTATGAAGCAGGGGGAGGAGCTTAAAGGTAAGCATATAAACGAGTGGCTTGATGATTATCATGACTTTAAGAAGCAGGAAACCATCCGCAGGACTTCACCCAAGATATCAAGAAACGATCCTTGTCCGTGTGGATCGGGGAAAAAGTATAAGCTATGTTGTGGAAGAAATTGTTGACATTATGAGGCTATGATCAATGACTGATGGAAAGAAAACACGGCGGGAAACTATAGATGAACTCACACTGGCACTTTTATATCTTACACGCTTCAATGACCGGGAAGGAAGCAGGTTCAATGAGATTGCGTGGAAGAATTATGACTTCGACAGTATTGAAAGGCTTGATGCGGAAGAATATATAATCGACCTGAAGCGTAGCAGAGGTGGCGGATATAAATATGCTTATCTGACCGAGAAAGGCAGGGAAAAGGCAGGAGAGATCATAAAAGACCTGAATGCGGAAGATTATGATTTTTATGAGCGGTTTGAGTTTCGCACCATAAAGCCGGAAGAAGCCGAGGAAGCGGCTGAGGTTGAGAGAATATGCTTCCCGCCTAATGAGGCATGTTCAAAGGAGCATATGATCGCACGGATAGTCGTGGCTTCGGATTTGTTTCTAGTAGCGATTGACAATGAGACCGGGAGGATTGCCGGATTTCTGAATGGAATTGCTACTGATGAGCATGAGTTTAAGGATGAATTCTTTACGGATGCGAAGAACCACAAAGCCGATGGCAGAAATATAATGCTGCTTGGTCTGGATGTTCTGCCGGAATACAGGAAGCAGGGGCTTGGAAGAGAACTTGTTTATAACTATTGCCGTAGGGAACAGGCACGAGGGAGAAAGAGGCTTGTTCTGACCTGTTTGGCAAACAAGGTGAAGATGTATACGAAGTTCGGATTTCGGGATATGGGAGAATCAGCTTCCGAATGGGGCGGTGAGAAGTGGCATGAGATGGATATTATCTTGAATCACGAATGGAACTAAGATTAAGGAAATGATAGAGACAGAAATTAGAAGCAGAGAGGATCTGGTAGCTCTTGTCAATGAGATAGGATTCCTGCCGTTCTTTACCTGCAGGATAGATGGATTCTCTTTGGAAGAGAATATTTCATATGATGCATGGTATCAGGGACGCTGGAGTGGCAAGATACATTGGGATGCCTGGGACTGGAAAGGCGAGGTTCTGCAGAACAAGGAGCTTGTTTACGGCAAGTTCTTTGAAAAGAAAGCGGGATTCATCAGCAAAAAGCTGTGGCCAGATTTCTGTAATTACCGGCGGGATGGATATGATTTCGATGCCAGATTTGATGACGGGCTTTCTTCATATAAGGATAAGGGTATAGTCGATTACATCGCAGGCACGGGAGCCACGCTGACAAAAGAAATAAAGGACAGTCTGAACTATAAGAAGGACGGAAATAAAGGCTTTGAGACAGTCATTACGAGACTTCAGATGCAGACCTATGTTGTTCCCGTTAATTATGAGTATAGCAAGCGCAAGAACGGCGATGAATACGGATGGGGCAACTGCCGGTATGATATCGCAGAGAATTACTGGGGTGAGAAGCTGTGCAGATCAGCCTATAGCAGAAGCCCGGAGAAGTCGCTTGAGAGGATTATCAAACATATAAGAATAGCGCTGCCGAGGATGGATGAGGAAGAGCTTAGGCTGTTACTTAGAGGATAAAAATTCAGTATGAGACTTAAAAAATTGCCATATAGCATAACTGTATGCAAGGTGGAAGATGTATCCTCAATCAATATGGATGCCGATTTCTACTTTGTGGGAAAGACGGATGAGGAATTATCTCTTGTGTGTAAAACTGAAGACGTTCCCGCAAAAACTATCGAGAGGGATGATGACTGGAAAGGATTTCGCATTGAAGGCGTTCTGGACTTTTCACTAATAGGAATCCTTTCGAAGATTTCCACGATACTTGCGGAGAATAAAATTGGTATTTTTGCGGTGTCCACGTTTAACACAGATTACATTCTGGTAAAGGAAGAAAACTTTGACAAGGCTATGGGTGTACTTGCGACTGAGGGATACGAGGTAATGGGATAGCAAAATCATGAGGAACAGATATCTGGATGAAGAAACCGAGAAGGTATATAAGGAGTATTCGGCATTCCTTGATGCTGCGGGGCTGCCATATAACAATAACCAGAACGGATTCCATGTATGTCTCGAAATGGAGCATATAAGACACAGCTTCACGCAAGTATGCCGT
>JAGAXP010000140.1 GCA_017940955.1 Oribacterium sp. | reverse complement strand
TTTACTGCTATCCCCCGGGAGTGCCGCTTCTTGTGCCGGGAGAGACATTGGACCAAAGATGTGTGGCAGGACTTCTGGAACTTCTTGGTAAGGGATACAGGCTGCATTTTACAAAGTCCGGGCAATACAGCAAAGATATAGCATGTCTTAAAGCTTTTGACAAAAGATAAAAAATGCTCACAACAATTTATAGGATCAGTGAAGGTAATCCCGATATAGAAATTGATTTGGATGCACTCCTCCAAGGAATAGCAGATTCCGACACGGAAGCAGATCCGCTCAGTTTGAAAGCTCAGGCATATGTCCTTTGCGGGAACATGAGGTGCAACGATGAAGAACATCAGATTAAACTGATATCGATGAATACACCGATAACAACGTTAAAGAATCGGTTTTGGCATGATAAAGGCAAGTTTTGGGAAATTCCTGATAAGGTTTTAAACCTTCGTACTTCCATGAATGTCATCATATATGACCGTACAGTTTATTTTTTGGACATGTCTGGAGAAACACTGTTCAATATGGAACGCGCCTATAAACTTAAGTGCAGTGAAGCTATTGATGAGATAGAAGAGCTGAAAATTATTTCTGATCCAGATATGTTTCGTAGCACTGCTTCTTCAGGACAAAATCCAAGACGTTTTGCAGCTTTCAGTAAATCAAAGCTACAGCTTTTAACAAAAAAGAAAAATCGAGAGAAAGCTGCAAAATACTTCAAGATTCCGTTGACGGAAGATAAGCGGTTTGACACATCACAGAAGGTTGATGCCGAAAATCTTGTAAAGGTTCTTTGCGGTAAAGCTATGTGGGATGTCCTGGAAGAAGTTCCGGTGGAGGTTGACGGATTGAAAGACTGGGTAAGCTGAAGGAGATAGGAAATGTCGGTTTTTGTTTCTTTTAGCATGTACTTCCTGTCGTTTGTGCCATTGTGGATTACCGTTATATTCATTGATATCAAGAGTCTGGTGGATGGTGGCGGCGACAAATGGACGGAAATGATCGGTATCACAGGAATCCTTTTGGAACTACTGATTTCAGCGATTATACTCTTTGGAAAATTTTTTGTATCAGATGATGAGAAGTACACGCTGACAATACAAGATGCGAAAGAAAGCAAGACTATAACGGCGGAGTTTTTGCTTTCATATATTCTTCCGTTATTTGCGTTCGATTTTACGCGATGGGATGAGGCAGTTAAGTTTTTAATCTTCTTTCTCATATTCGGTTATTTATGCATCCGCCATAATAATTTTAGCGTGAATATCATTCTGGAGCTCATGCACTATAGGATGTATGACTGCAGTTTAATGAATGTGGATGGCAAAGCGGTTGACAGGACAGTTATCAGCAAAAATACGCTTTCGACAAGTAAGGGGAAAGACATTGAAGTGAAAATCCTTAATAATGAGTATTATCTGGACTTGTACGATAAGAAGAAATAACCGTGGGTGTTTGGAGGTGATTATCCTTGATATATACAGATGCTGAATTAAAAGAGAAAATACATGAGATGTTGAAGGATTTTGAAACGGAGGTAGTTGAGTTCAAAGAAGCGAACAATAGCTATTCCTTCAAAGATATCGGCAAATATTTCTCTGCGCTTGGAAATGAAGCAAATATCAGAGGCAAGTCTGAGGGCTGGCTTATATTTGGAATTACCAATAAAGGGGAATTCAAGGGAACAGATTATCGTAAAAGCGGAAATCTTCAGTCTTTGAAAAAAGAGATTACCACTGGCACCAATGAAAGACTGACGTTTCTTGATATATACGAGCTGACAATGGAGAAGTGCCGGATTGTAGCTTTCCAAATTCCGCCTGCTATACCGGGGATTCCGACGACATGGAACGGAGCGGCATGGGCAAGAGAACATGAATCTCTGGTACCGCTTCCGATGAATAAGGTAGATTTAATTCGTAGTCAGGTTGGTATGGATTGGTCAAAGGAAATTGTGAAGGATGCGACTATAGATGATTTGGATCCTGAAGCAGTTGCATATGCGAGAAAGATGTTTTCGCAGAAACAGGAAAACCGAAAACAGGCCAAAGAAATACTGTCGGGACTTTCCGACATTGAAGTATTAAACAAGGCCGGGATTTGTTTCAAGGGTAAGATTACAAGAACAGCCCTCCTTCTTCTTGGTAAGAAGGAATCCGCTTTCTATTTTGATGGTTTTACACCGAGAATTACCTGGACGCTCTATAACGCTGACAAGACTGTAAAAGCATATGAACATTTTGATATGCCATTTCTGCTTGCAGTGGACAAAGTGTATGCCAAGATCAGAAATGAAAAGTATAGGTATATCGCAGAGCAGCAGACGCTTTTCCCGGAAGAAGTAGAGCAATACGACGCAGACCTCGTCAAAGAAATTATCAACAACTGCATAGCACATTCAGATTACAGACGGCATGGAAAAATCAATGTTGAAGAATTTGAGGATCATCTAGTTTTTATAAATGAGGGTTCCTTTATACCGGAGACCATTGAGAAAGCATTGGAGCCTGGCTATAAGCCACCGTATTATCGAAATGCCTTTCTTTGTAATGCAATGGTAAACATGTATATGATTGATACGAATTCAATGGGCATCCCGATGATTTATAATATCCAGAAGGCGAGATGCTTCCCGCTGCCGTCGTATGATTTGGATGTAGTGAACCGAGTGAGTGTTACGGTTTTCGGAAAGGTTCTCGATAAGAACTATACACGACTTCTACATTCTAATGGAAGCTTGGATTTGAAGACAGTATTTTTGCTTGATCAGGTACAAAAGAGAAAAACTATATCTAAGGATGATTATAAAATACTTCGGAAGAGCGGCTTGGTTGAAGGACGGTATCCGGCATTATATGTATCCTATAAAATTGCAGAAGCCGTTGGTGATAAAGCTGGATATGTGAGAAATAAAGGACTGGATGAGAAAATATTAAAAGAACTGATCATATCCGCGTTGAGGAATGGGCCTTTAAAGAAAGCAGACATTTATGAGGCAGTTAAGCATGCATTCCCGGATGTTCTTACTGAAGAGAAACAATATAAGAAACTCTCAAACCTTCTCCAAAAAATGAAAAAGGAGGGCATAGTGGATGTCCTCGGCAGTGCAGTTCACGCAGAATGGTTCCTTATCCAGTAGATTTAGTCAAGAAAGTCAGTTTTTAGTCAAGGAATTAGTCAAAGAAAAACGGTTATGAAGTCAAGAAGGATCCTAGAAGGCTTGTATTTCTGGGATCCTTCTTGACTAAAATAGGATACTGGATTTTAGAATTTAGTCAAAACCTAGTCCTTGCGATACCAATCCGTCTCGTAGCCGTCGGCACGGAGCAGGATGCCCGGCATCCAGTCCGGAGATCTGCCCATCTGCTTACAGATCACATTCAGGTCAACATCAGGGCTGCCTTCGAGCGCTGTATTGAGGTTATGAGCAGGCTGATCATGAAATACGGTCCGGGTTTACTTGAAAAGATGAATCAGGGAAAACTGAAAGATCTGATCAGTGCCGAGATAGAATCCGGCGCGGATAAGGACTGGTTTTCGGCTCGAATGCTCGGATACTGTAAGCTTATGACGGACAGAAAGTAAAGAGGCATATGATACGGCAATTTTATGGAAAAACATGCAGGTCTTTCACATTTCACGCATTGCGAAATAAGACAGAATATTATCTTTAACGCAGTGCGTGGAGGTATAGATCATGAATATAGCAGAGAAAATAACAGAACTTCGTGAAAGTGTCGGTGAGAATAGATATGAGTTTTCAGAACATCTGGGGATACCGGTTCGCACATTGGAGGACTGGGAAGCAGGGCGGCGCACTCCGCCGCAGTATATCCCCCGGCTGATCGAGTACCAGCTGAAGTATGAGGAACTGACTAAGAAGGGTAGGACGGAAAAGAAGTGATTTGCGGTACAATTTTTGTACCGCAAATCTAACCCATCGATTTCGAGGAGTCAGATTTTAAAGTTACCGAATTCGATAAGTTTAACCATGTGCAATTCGAGGCGGTTTAATCGGATAAGTCAAAAATACTGAATGAATTTGTGAACGATATTTTTGCCTGCAAATTATGAAAGGATAATTATGGGACAAAAGAATAAAACAGAAATAAAAAAACAGATATAAATGCCGATGTAAATGGTTCATACCAGATACTTATGAAGGTATTTCCTAATGCATTTGCAGAAGGAGTAGAGGGTGTAGCGTTACACCCAGTTAGAGTAAACGTGGCGTAAGCTCGTTGACTGACAAATGTATTATTT
>JAGAXP010000139.1 GCA_017940955.1 Oribacterium sp. | reverse complement strand
ATTTATACTTCCGTCTATCTCAACGCCGTTTATGATCATGATGTTCAGACAGAACTCAAGAAACTTCCCTGTAGATATCATGGAGGCTGCAAGACTGGATGGATTGTCAGAGTTTGCTATTTTCTTCCGCATGTATCTTCCGGTAATGAAATCAACCTATGCCGCAGCGGCAGTTATCAGCTTTATGAATGCCTGGAATTCATATATGTGGCCAAAGGTTGTAATGAATACCGATACAAGTGCCATGAACATGCCGATGCTTATAGCTAACCTTGCGGCAGGTTATACAGTTGACTACGGTACCCTTATGATGGGCGTTCTTTTCTGCTCAGTGCCGACGATGATTATTTTCTTCATCCTGCAGAAGCAGTTTGCAGAAGGTATCACAGGATCTGTTAAATAAGTATTTAGTAAGAAAGAACTTATATGTAAGACCATGCACAAGGATGCAGTCTTTGAGTATGGGACTTATAAATTAAATGTCAGGGTTCTCCGGTAGGAGGACTCAGACATATAAAGAGGACAGAAGTATATGGAAAAATTCAATTACGACATCGTAAAGGATCCAAAGATATTTAAGATAAATGTTCTCCCGGCTGCATCAGATCATGTAGCTTACAGAACAGAAGAAGAACTTAAAAGAAAAGAGTCCGGGTTCAGACATTCCCTTAACGGATTATGGAAGTTTTCCTACGCCAAAAATTACGGAAGTACCATTCCGGGATTTTTCGAGGAGGATTATGATGCAAAAAGCTGGGACGATATACGCGTTCCCGCACATATCCAGATGGAAGGATATGATATTCCGGCCTATGTAAACACCCAGTATCCCTGGGATGGAAGAGAAGAAATCGAACCCGGTGAGATACCTGAGGCATTTAATCCTGTAGGTAGTTATGTAAAGTACTTTACTGTGCCTGAGGATTTTAAAGGGAAGCCGCTCTTCATATCCTTCCAGGGAGTTGAATCAGGTTTTGCTCTCTGGCTTAACGGGAAATTCGTAGGCTACAGTGAAGACAGCTTTACCTCAAGTGATTTTGACCTGACACCTTTCATAAAGGAAGGTGAAAACAAGCTTTCGGTACAGGTGTTTAAGTGGACCGCTTCAAGCTGGCTGGAGGATCAGGATTTCTACCGCTTCTCGGGAATTTACAGGGATGTTTATCTTTATACAGTTCCTGAAGTTCATGTTTATGATCTCAAGGTCAGAGCACTTCTGGACGATACCTTTACCAAAGGAATTCTGGAAATCACACTGGATTTCGGAAAAGCAGGCGGTTCGACAGAATATGTGCTTACCTATCAGGGTGAGGATGTATTGAAGGGAGCTGTAAAGAATGCTGCCGGAAATCTTCAGATCAATGGAAATGTTGCGGCTCCTGCATTGTGGTCTGCCGAGAATCCTGCTCTTTACAGGCTTAAGCTGATACTTAAGGATGATAACGGAAATGTAAACGAGGTTATCGAACAGGCAGTTGGATTCCGCCGTTTTGAAATGGTTGATGGCATCATGATGCTGAACGGAAAACGTATCGTATTTAACGGTGTCAACAGACATGAGTTCTACACAGATAAAGGCAGGGCCGGCGTTACTCTCGAAGACGTAAGAGAAGATGTTATCGCCATGAAGCGTAACAATATCAATGCCGTAAGAACTTCTCATTATCAGAATGCATCTTACATCTACAGCCTTTGCGATGAGTACGGACTTTACATGATCGCTGAAAACAATATGGAGACTCACGGTGTATGGGATATGATTGCAAGAGGTCAGAAGCCTTTGGAGTATGCACTTCCGGGAAACAGAGAAGAGTACCTTCCCATGCTTACGGACCGTATAAACAGTACCTACCAGCTTGACAAGAACCATCCGTCGGTTCTTATCTGGTCCATCGGTAATGAATCCTTTGGTGGAAGAGTACCGTTAAAGATGGCTGATCAGTTCCGTGCACTGGATCATGAAAGACTTGTACATTATGAGGGAGTGGATCATGATCCGAGATATCCGGAAACTACGGATATGTACACTCAGATGTATACCTCGGCTGAAAACATTGAAAAGTTCCTGAAAGTTCATACAGATAAGCCATTCATTCTTTGCGAATACACACACTCCATGGGTAACTCCAACGGAGATATGTTCAAGTATATCGAGCTCTCCGACAGGGAGCCGAGATATCAGGGCGGTTTTATCTGGGATTATGTTGACCAGTCTCTGAGACGCAAAAACCGCTTTGGTGAAGAGTATCAGGCATATGGCGGTGACTGCGGCGAAAGACCCAATGACTATGAGTTCAGCGGTAACGGTATCATGGACGGAACCCGTCATGAATATAAGGGCAAGATGCAGGAAGTGCGTTTCAACTTCCAGACTCTGAGAATCAGGATTCAGGATGGAAAGATCAATGTCTTCAACAGGAATCTTTTAACGGATGCGGATGCATTTGACTGCCATGTTACCTTGAATAAATATGGTGAAGAGCTTTTGAAAAAAGAGATGGCAGTTTCTGTTGCACCTCTTTCAGAGAAGAGCTTTGATCTGCCGTTTGCACTGCCGGAAGAAACAGGTGAGTACACGGTTGACGTATCCTTCACATTAAAAGACGATACACTTTATGCAAAGAGGGGGCATGAAGTTGCGTATGGTCAGGGTATTGTGAGGATCAATGCTGAGGATATGGAAAAACAGCATGAGCTCTCGTTAAAGAAACCTTTCAAGGTTATCAGAGGCTCAGTGAATGTGGGAGTAAAGGGTGAGAATTTCGACATCCTTATCTCCACACTTAAGGGTGGTATAACTTCCTACCGCTACGGCGGAAAGGAAATGATAGGTGTTGTTCCGAGACCTAATTTCTGGAGAGCACCAACTGCCAATGATGAGGGTAATCAGATGCCTGGTAGATATGGAGTATGGAAGCTTGCCAGCCTTTATCAGACCACTACACCGAAGAGTTCGGTTGGGGATGAAAAATGGATGACAGAAGTTATGGGTTATCCGAAGGTAGAGGAGCTTGAGGACCGTGTTAATGTGACATTTAAGCATTGGCTCTTCCCGCTTGAGAAGGATTGCTTCATGACCGTGACCTACAGTGTGTTCGGCGACGGAACCTGCAGAGTGACAATGAATTACACTCCTTCAGAAGGTAAGGAGCTTCCGCCTATGCCGGAATTTGGTTTCATGATGAAACTTGATGCGGATTATGATAAAATCTGTTTCTATGGAAACGGTCCGGAAGAAAACTACTGTGACAGAAATGTGGGTTCAAGACTGGGAGTTTACAGAACCACTGCCGGGGATTCCATGGCACCTTATCTGGTTCCTCAGGAAACCGGAAATCGTACAGCCGTAAGATGGGCTACGGTTACTGACAGATTGGGAAGAGGAATGTGCTTCCGTTCGACAGACCGTGACGGAATGGAGTTTTCTGCAATTCCATTCACACCGGAGCAGCTGGAAGAAGCAAGACATTCTTATGAACTCCCGAGAGTTATGAATACTGTAGTCAGATGCTCAATGAAACAGATGGGCATCGCGGGTGATGATTCATGGGGAGCAATGACCCATGAGGAGTTCCTGCTTGACAATAAGAATCCATTGACATTCAGTTTTGAATTCAAGGGCATTTGATGAGTATTAGTTGATCTTAGGGCAGGTTTCTATGGTGGAACCTGCCCTTTTACGTGAAAATACAGATGGAAGATCCGGTATATTTGACACTGATCGATCGTGCCAACAGGAAGAGAAGGTTTTGATTTGGAAAGGAAGAGACCTGTATGTCCAAGAAAAAACAGGAAATGCAATACAGATATTACGAAATGCCTGAGGACTCTTATGTGCTTGCACTTACTGGTCAGTCCTGGGTGAGAAAATACGGATACGGAATAACTTACCTCCATTTTCATAATTATCTGGAGATCGGGGTATGTCATAAAGGTACGGGAGAGATGGTGTATGAAAATACAGTTTACCGTTTTGAGCCGGGATGTTTTACACTGATACCTCCGAACTATCCTCATACAACCAATTCCGATCCCGGAACCCTGGGCTTTTGGGAATATCTTTTTGTTGATTGCGAAGGACTGATCAAGCTGATGTTCTCAAAAAATGAAGATAAAGCCAGGGCTGCCCTGGATGAGCTCTATAGAAGACCTTACTTTTTCAGATCCGGTGACGGGGAAGCTCTCATGAAGGATATATCTTCTATATTCGAAGAGCAGAATGAGAGGAAGAAACTTTATAAGCAAAAGAGTGATGCTTATCTGGTGGATCTGCTTATCAACATCATACGTATGAATGAGAGCTCAGCTGAATCCGAGCAGGTTGAGAATGATACCTTTAAGGAAGAACCCGGAGATATGGAGAGACTGGCTCCTGCAATAGACTACATTAAGGCTCATTTTATGGAGGAGATATACATAGGAAAGCTTGCTGAGCTTTGTGCATTATCGGAAACACATTTCAGACGGCTGTTTAACGATAACCTGCATCTTTCTCCGCTTGAATATGTCAATTCCATACGTATACATGAGGCCTGCAAGGAACTGAGGACTTCTAACAAACCTATACGTACCGTGGCCTATGAGACAGGTTTTACATCGATGTCGACTTTCCAGAGAAACTTCATGAAATTTGTGGGAATGACTACACATGAATGGAGAAATCATCCCGAGAATTATGAGTACAAGCTGCAGAAGTATAAGATAAGCACTTATGAGGGATGGTGAAACACAGGGAATATCAGACATAACCAAAACAAAGTAAAAGGACATATGGATATGCGTCCTTTAACTAAAACACTCATAAACATGCATATATTTACGTTCAATGCATAGATATACGATTTATACAAGATGCGTGTGAAATATATGCATTTTTTATGCAAATAAAAACAGGTTGACAAAACACATTAAGGGCTTTATCATTTTAATCAATACCTGAGGCAAAGGTTATGGAAAATCAGTATTCCATAACAAAAAATATATGATTTGTCTTCAGAGAGGGAGAAAATATTATGAAGAAGTTATTGTCTTTAGTGATGACAGGTGTTCTCGCAGCAAGTGCTTTAACAGCATGCGGTTCCAGCGGTTCTACAACAGCAACTCAGGCTGCTGCAGGTGCTGAGACTACTGCTGCAGCTTCTGCAGAGACCGCTGCTGCCGGCGCAGCTTCAACCGGAAATTCCGGAGAAGAAGTTGTATTCGGTACAGGTGGAACAACAGGTACCTACTATGCAGTTGGTGGTGTTATGGCAACAGTTCTGAATCCTCTTATGCAGAATTCTCATCTCACTGTTACATCAACCGGTGCTTCAAAGGCAAACATCCAGCTTATCGATGACGGTGATGCAGACCTCGCAATCGTTCAGAACGACGTTATGTCTTATGCTCACGAAGGAACAGACCTTTTCGCTGACGAAGGCGCTTATGAGACATTTGCACCTGTTGCAGGTCTTTATGATGAGACAGTTCAGATCATCACATGTACCGACGATATCAAGACAGTAGCAGATCTTAAGGGCAAGACAGTATCCGTTGGTGATGCAGGTTCAGGTGTTGAGTTCAACGCACGTCAGATCCTTGATGCTTACGGCATCAGCTTTGATGACATCAAGGTTGTTAATGCTTCCTTCGGTGATTCAGCTGATTCCCTTAAGGATGAGAAGATCGATGCAGCATTTATCGTTGCAGGTGCTCCTACAACAGCAGTAGTTGATCTTTCAACAACAAAGGCAGTTCACCTTGTAGAGCTTGATGATGAACACATCAAGACACTTCAGGAAAAGTACAGCTTCTATACACCGACTACAATTCCGGGCGGCACATACACAGGTGTTGATGCAGATGCCAAGACTGTTTCCGTAAGAGCAACTATCATCGCTTCAACAAAGCTTTCCGAGGATGTTGTTTACGAGATGCTCAAGGCTATGTTTGATAACAAGGACGCTCTTGCTGCAGGTCATGCAAAGTTCGAGCTTCTTAACCTTGAAGATGCAACAAAGGGAATCACAATCCCATTCCATCCGGGTGCTAAGAAGTATTATGAAGAGCAGGGTGTCACAGTTGACTGATGAAAAATCAGTTTATAAATCATAAGAAGATCTTAGTGGCGGTGATTGCTTTATTAGCGGTTACCGCTACCGTTGTTATTTATATTCAATTGGTGGGAATCGGAGTTCTGGCTGTTTCCGATGCATCGGATGGCAAAGTGTACGGGATGTATCCTGTGAAGGTTGGAGATACCTTCAGCATTGGATTTATTCATTCTGTAAACAAGAGCCCGCTCATTGATTATTATGAAATAAAGGCTGACGGAATATATGTGGAGAAAACCGTTTATTACGGTTTTGGTGCCGGGGTTCAGACAGAGCTTTCCGAAGGGGAGAAACTTGAATACGGGAAGGATGGAAGTATGATAGTTTCGGGCTTTGATAAGAAGATGCCGGATCTCACTTATTTTGTGGGAACGGTATCTGATCATACCTTAAGGATCAATGAAGGAAAAGACATTAGCCTGAGGGATCTTTGCGGCAGAAATTCACGGGTCAGATTTTCATATATGAAGTGGAAGTTTTTTTAAACCGATGGGAATGGAGGACACAACTTTGGAAGAAAAAACAAACAACACAACAAAAGATGCGGGTGTGAACAGCATCCCGCAGGGCGGACAATCTGCCGAAGCTCAGGCAGTTGTCGATGAGATCATGAAAAAGTATGACCGTGAGTCAAACGTAAGACCCTGGAAAGGTGTTTACGACATGGTCATCAAGGGACTTCTTGCATTATTTTCACTTTTCATGATCTATATGAATCTTTTTGCGGTGTGGGATGAGCGTATCAGACGTCCTTTATTCGTTGGTATAGTTATCTTATTCATATTCATTCTGTATCCATCAGGTAAAAACCATCTGAAGCCGCAGAAACAGAATCACATACCGTTTTATGATCTGATCCTTGCGGTTGCAGGTTCCTTCAGCTTTTTCTATTTTGTAATTAACAATCGCGAGATCATCAATCATGCGACCCGTATCAACCAGACAGAGATCATCCTCGGTGTTATCGGTATCATAGTTCTTGCCGAGTGCTGCCGAAGAGTGACAGGTATTCCTATCGTTGTGGTTGCCGCACTTTTTGTGGTTTACGCTTTCAGTACGGGAGCATCTTTACGTAAGATAGTTTATAACCTATTCTATACCACAACAGGTGTTATAGGTACTCCTATAGGCGTATGCAGTACGTACATCGTACTGTTCATCATTTTCGGAGCATTCCTTGAAGCAACAGGTATTTCCGAGTTCTTTATCCAGTGTGCCAATGCTTTAGCCGGTTCAGCAACCGGCGGTCCCGCAAAGGTTTCTGTTATTTCCAGTGCTCTTTGCGGTATGGTTTCCGGATCTTCTGTTGGTAATACTGTTACCACTGGTTCGGTTACCATCCCTATGATGAAGGAAACCGGATTCCCGGGAGAGTTCGCAGGTGCGGTTGAAGCAGCTTCCTCTACAGGAGGACAGATCATGCCGCCTATCATGGGTGCAGCTGCATTCCTTATGGCAGAGATGATCGGTGTGCCGTATTCCAATATCGTTGTAAGAGCCATTCTTCCTGCGATACTTTACTTCACCGGTATCTTCCTTATGGTTCATCTCCGTGCCAGGAGACTTGGTCTTAAGGGAATTCCAAAAGAAGATCTTCCTAAGTGGAAGGTGCTTCTTCCCAGGATTTATCTTCTGATCCCTATCGTTGCACTGATTTATCTTATCTGTGCCGGATATACCATGAGCCGTGCAGCCATCATTGCCACCATACTTTGCGTAGTTGTAAGTATGTTTGACAAGGATCACCGTATGTCTCCGAAGGATATGTTCAATGCTCTTGTAACAGGTGCGAAGAATACATTGTCAATTGCGGCAGCCTGCGGTATCGCCGGAATCATTGCCGGAGTTGTTACCATGACAGGACTTGGTCAGGTATTCATCACAGCCATCGTCGGAGTATCACACGGTAACCTTCTGATAGCTCTTTTCCTTACCATGATCTGCTGTATCATCCTGGGAATGGGTGTACCTACAACAGCAACCTACATCATCATGGCAACAACCTGTGCGCCGATCCTTACTACAGGTATGGGACTTAATGCATTGAGCGCAAACATGTTTGTATTCTACTTTGGAATCGTTGCGGATATCACACCGCCGGTTGCACTTGCAGCTTATGCGGGTTCTGCTATCGCAAAGGCTGATCCTATGAAGACAGCTATAAATGCGACAAGACTTGCCATAGGAGCATTCCTGGTGCCTTACATATTCTCGCTCAATCCGTCTATGCTTCTTATAGATACAGATGCTGTAGGAGTTGTGATGATCGTTATCACCAGCTTCCTCGGAATGTTCGCGATTTCTGCAGCACTTGAGGGCTATACGGTTAAGCCTATCAACATGGTAGTACGTATATTGCTTGCCGTTGCAGGTCTTATGATGCTTTATCCGGGAACTCTTACAGATGTAATCGGTATCGGAACCATCGCTGTGATCATGGGTATCGACGTACTTCAGACCAGGAAGCAGAAAGCAGCCGTTTAATAAAGGAACCCTTATAGTCCCTGAGTTATAACAGTATAGTTTAAAAGTGATAAACCTATAATATTTTTTCAGAGATTTTCTTTTCTGCTGAAAAAGATATGCTGAGGTTACTATGTTTTTAAAGGAGCAGTAATTCTGCTCCTTTTTTAGTGCCTGAAAGAGGATTTTTTGTTATATCTGCCAGTCATTTTTGATAGATTACAATCATAACTCCTTGTGATACGATGCTGTTATAGGATTATATGCAGTTATGTCTGCATATATATCAGATGTGGTAATTTGATTAGATGTCAGACATTTTTGGGTGTGAATGTCTATGGCGGAAATCAGTCAATCATCAACAGGGGAGAAGACGAAAATGACTAATATTCTTGAGGATATTGCCGCCTACACTTTTAAACGGGTGGAAAAGGCAAAAAGGTTAGTGCCGTTTGAGGAAATGAAGAAAAGAGCTGAGGCTATGGATCCCAATACGGGTTTCCCTTTCGAGAAGATTCTCAGAGAACCCGGAATGAGCTTCATATGCGAATGCAAAAAAGCGTCACCTTCAAAAGGGATCATCGCAATGGATTTTCCTTATCTCAAGATCGCGTACGAGTATGAAAAAGCAGGAGCTGCTGCAATCTCGGTACTTACAGAGCCAAAATGGTTTAAAGGCAGCAATGAGTATCTCAGGCAGATTGCAGAGACCGTGAAGCTTCCGTGTCTCAGGAAGGATTTTGTGATCGATCCTTATATGATCTATGAGGCAAAGGTTCTGGGGGCGAAGATCGTGCTGCTTATCTGTGCATTGCTGGATGAGGAGACATTAAAATCCTACATGGAGATTGCTGACAGTCTTGGTCTATCTGCTATCGTTGAAGCCCACGACGAGCGGGAGATTCAGAAGGCAGTGAGGGCGGGAGCCAGGATAATCGGTGTAAATAACCGTAATCTGAAGGATTTCACAGTTGACATTCATAACAGCATTAACCTGAGAAAAACAGTACCGGAGGACGTACTATTCATTGCCGAGAGCGGCATAACCTGTCATGAAGACATCCTTGAGCTGGAAGCGGGTAATGTTAACGGCGTGCTCATTGGCGAAACCCTCATGAGAGCGGCTGATAAAAAAGCAATGCTTGACGAACTGCGTTTTGGAATTCTGCGGGAAAGGGCGGTATAGTTTTCAGACTGGTTTTACAGTGCCGGTGATCTTGAAAAAGATTACCGGTATTTCTGTTTTACATGCCTGTAACCGAAGTATTTTGGAATCCCGACGGGTGATATGAAAAAAATAGATTAACTATGCTATAATAAAAGAGTAATTTTTTAAAACTGCAATTTTGGAGGGGAAACGTTATGTTTTGTCAGAAATGTGGAAATCAGATTGAGGATAATGCTAAGTTCTGTCCTGTGTGCGGAGAACCGGTCGATTCTGTTAATTTAAAGGACATAGGTGCAGGTGCTGTTAATGCTGCCAACGCTGCATTTAACCGTGCGGAAAATGAACTTGGAGAAGCTGCACGCCAGATGGCAGGAAATATAAGTGGTTATAATAATGGTTATAACAACGGATACAATAATGCACAGAATGGCATGAACAGTCAGGGGTATAACAGTGATCCGAACGGCATGAACAACCAGGGGTATAACGGTGATCCGAATGGCATGAACAACCAGGGCTTTAATAATACTCCAAACGGTATGAACAACCAGGGCTACAATAATGCTCCAAACGGCGGTTATAACCAGGGATATAACAATGCCCCAAACGGCGGTTATAACGGAGGCCTAAGACTTAAGGAAGACAGAAGTCTGTTGATGTACATAGTTCTCACCATCGTTACCTGCGGTATATATTCATTTTTCTTTATCTATAAGCTGGCGGAGGATGTTAATACTGCCTGCAACGGAGACGGTGAAGAAACTGCCGGACTTGTAAAGTACATGCTTCTTTCGATAATCACCTGCGGTATCTATTCTCTTATCTGGTTGTATAAGCTTGGCAACAGATTATCCGCTAATTCATACAGATACGGTCTGTCAATTCAGGAAAACGGTACAACGATCCTTATGTGGTATGTACTCGGTTCATTTTTATGCGGTATCGGTCCGCTGGTTGCATGGCATATTCTCATAAAGAATATCAATGCCATCTGCAGCGCTTACAACAGAGCAAACGGACTTTAAGCTTACCGGAGCCGACCCGGTAAACGTTGTGTGGTTGATCAGGATGTAATCCTGCGGTTGTACCGGTGCAGATATTTATGCGGTAGAAGATTATCCGGGATAGAAAAACATCATTTTTTATAAGTTAAGAATATGCTACGATATAAGCAGGTTGAGACAGAATTGTCTGCCGTTTGTATCGTAGCATTTTTCGATGCTTTCCCAGCAATATTATCGTTATCATAGATAAAAGAATCTATGTTTAATGAGTGAAAGCACGATATCTGTATCTGAAAACGGCAGATAATTGTGTTTATGGGTATAAGGGCAGAGAAAACAGAGTGAATGGAGAGAAACGATGGAAGAGAGAAAGCTGCCGGTAGGTATTCAGAGCTTTGAGAAAATAATTGAAAACCATAACCTCTACGTAGATAAGACGGAGTATATCTATAAGCTTGTACATACGGGTATGCCCTATTTCTTAAGCAGACCCAGGCGATTTGGAAAGAGTCTTCTGTTATCTACCATGAAGGCTTACTGGGAGGGAAAGAGGGAGCTGTTCCGTGGGCTTGCCATCGAGAGGCTGGAACAGGATGATCCGGAAGCCTGGCAGGAATATCCTGTGTTGTACTTTGATTTCAACGGTAATGACTATCAGGGAAGGGATTCGCTTGAAAGCGCTCTTAATGCTAAGCTGATGCTTTGGGAAGAGCAGTATCATACATTAACTGATGCAAAGCTTTCTCTCGGTGACCGGTTCAAAAGAGTGCTGAGGGCAGCTTCGGAACAGACCGGTAAGCGCTGTGTGGTGCTGGTGGATGAGTATGATAAGCCGCTGCTTGAGACCATGGGGAACAGGGAGCTGGTGGAGCATAACAAGGCTGTGTTCAAGGGTTTTTTCAGTTCCCTGAAAAGTGAGGATGCATATATACGTTTTGTTTTTATTACAGGAGTCACGAAGTTTAGTAAGGTGAGCATCTTCAGTGACCTGAACCAGCTTCGGGATATATCCATGAGTATGGACTATGCGGAGATATGCGGTATCACGGAACAGGAAATGACGGATGTCTTTATGCCGGAGATCGATGCACTTGCCGAAGAGCAGGATATGAGCCGCAGTGAGTGTCTTTTTAAGCTTAAGAAGGAGTATGATGGCTATCATTTTCATCAAAAGGGTGAGGGAGTATATAACCCTTACAGCCTGCTCTGTGCATTTGCGGACAGGGAATTTGACGCATACTGGTTTGAAACAGGAACCCCCACTTTTCTTGCAGAGCGGCTAAAGAAGCTGCAGTTTGACCCGAGACGTTTTACAGATAATACAATATTTGCAACAAAGAGCGAGCTAAAGGATTACCGGGATGATAATCCGGATGTAATCCCGCTTTTGTATCAGACGGGGTATCTGACGATCTCAGAATATGATGCCACAAAATCAGCTTATACCCTGGGATTTCCCAATGAGGAAGTCAAGTATGGGTTTTTAAAGAGCTTATTCCCGGTCTATGCGGGGAATGTAGGAGCCACATCCGGAAACGATATACTTACATTGGTTAAAAATGCTGAGGAAGGCCATGTTGAAGGTATACGTAAGGTGTTTACGGCATTGTTTGCCGGAATCCCATATACAACAAAGGCTGATCCCTTTGAGCATGATTTCCAGTCCGTGTTTTATATCACCTTCACGCTCCTCGGGCAGTATGTGGAATGTGAGCAGCATACATATAGGGGCAGGATCGACTGCGTCCTGAAGACGAATCGGTTTATCTATATATTCGAGTTTAAGCGTGACGAGAGTGCCGATGCGGCTCTCAAGCAGATAGAGGATATGCATTATGCAGAACCCTATGCGGCGGACAGCAGGAAGCTGTATAAGATAGGAGTGAACTTCAGCTCAGAGACCAGACAGATGACGGAGTGGAAGGTTAAGTAGTGGGATATTGATTGGAGACATATGAAGTTTTATCAGATCAAAGCAATAAGAAAAAATATTAAACCGCCTGTCTGGAGAAGGATCCTGGTTCCGGCCAATATCACATTCTCGCAGCTTGCAGTCATACTGAAAGAAAATTGAATCTGTGAGTATGAGAGCAGAAAAAGATTAAACGGGGGAAATTATGGAAGAGAGAAAGCTGCCGGTTGGTATTCAGAGCTTTGAACAAATTGTTCAGGATAAATATTTGCTGATAGACAAAACTGAGTATATTTATAAACTGGTCCATACGGGGAAGCCCTATTTCCTGAGCCGTCCGAGGCGATTCGGAAAGAGTCTTCTGTTATCTACCATGAAGGCTTACTGGGAGGGAAAGAGGGAGCTGTTCCGTGGGCTTGCCATCGAGAGGCTGGAACAGGATGATCCGGAAGCCTGGCAGACATACCCGGTGTTATACTTTGATTTCAACGGTAATGACTATCAGGGAAAGGGATCGCTTGAAAACGCCCTTAATGCTCAGCTTATGTCCTGGGAGAAGCAATATCATACATTGACTGATACAAATCTCTCTCTCGGTGACCGGTTCAAAAGAGTGCTGAGGGCAGCTTCGGAACAGACCGGTAAACGCTGTGTGGTGCTGGTGGATGAGTATGATAAGCCGCTGCTTGAGACCATGGGGAACAGGGATCTGGTGGAGCATAACAAAGCTGTGTTTAAAGGTTTCTTCAGTGCCTTAAAAAGCGAGGATGCCTATATCCGTTTTATATTCATCACGGGAGTCACGAAGTTTAGTAAGGTGAGCATCTTCAGTGACCTGAACCAGCTGGAGGATATCTCCTTTGACGATGACTATTCCGGATTGTGCGGTATCACAGAGGAGGAAATGCTGGCGGGATTTAAACCTGAAATAGAGAGAATGGCAAATGAGCGCTCCATTACATTAGAGGAGTGTATCGGAAAGCTGAGATCGACCTATGATGGATATCACTTTTCTGCTGAAGGTGTCGGAGTATATAATCCCTACAGCCTTTTGTGTGCTCTTAAGAAACGGAGATTCGGTTACTTCTGGTTTGAGACAGGAACGCCTGCATTTCTTGTTCACCGCCTGAAGGAAATGGATTTTGATGTGCGGCAGTTCAGTGAAAAGACGATCGAGTCCACGGAAACTATCCTTTCTGATTACAGGGCAGATAATCCGGATCCTGTGCCGCTGCTTTACCAGACAGGATATCTTACTGTTACGGACTATGACGAAAACGGAATTTATACCCTTGGATTTCCCAATTCTGAAGTCAGGCTTGCGTTTCTGCAGAGTCTCATGCCGGAATATGTCAGGGAATGCGGATCAGGCTCGGGAAAGGATGTGCTTGCACTGAGGAGGCATGTTGAAAACGGAGATATAGAAGCAATAAAGAATGTTTTCAAGGCATTGTTTGCAAGTATTGTTTATACGGCTAATGGCACACCGTTTGAACATTATTTCCAGACAGTATTTCATATCACCTTCACGCTGCTCGGACAATATGTTGAGTGTGAGCAGCATACATATACTGGCAGAATCGACTGTATTCTAAGGACAAAGCAGTTTATCTACATTTTTGAGTTTAAGCGTGACGAAAGTGCCGATGCAGCTCTTAAACAGATCGAGGATATGCATTATGCAGAGCCTTATGCAGCGGACAGCAGGAAGCTGTATAAGATCGGGGTGAATTTCAGCTCGGAGACCAGGCAGATGACGGAATGGAAGGTCGGGTGAGACACGAATATGCTTTGATCCTGGCGTAAACCGGTGCATATAGAGAATATGGGAATGGAGAAAATATAGTTATTTCAGCTATAATATTTCGGTATTTTAAGTTTTATAATATGAATTGACATTTATCGCTAAAAGTTTTATCGTAGTTTGTAAGTCAATAGTATAAACCGTTGAAGCGGAGATTAAACTATGTATGCTTCCACAGAGAGTCGGCGATGGTGAGAATCCGGCGAAAAACAGCATGGCAAATGGACCGCTAAGGGCACAATGAAAAGCATCGATGGTTAAGCAGATTCCTTCGGACGTGAGGAAAAAGAATTTCTGAGACTTCAGTAGCTCCTGCATAACCTTCCTGCCTAGTATCCTGTGACGTGAGACATACGTTAGTTGTCGGAGATATGAAGGTATCTCGCAAAGCGCACGAGTCATGTCGTGAAACAGGGTGGCACCGCGAATTTTTCGTCCCTGGCAGAACCATATTTCATTATGGTTCTGCCAGGGATTTATTTTTTATAGCGGAAGACATAAAGCGCAGCGTGAGATCAGGATTTTCAAAAGAGGAAGAACCTCGGAAGGAGAACAAAATGATCAGAAATGCAATCGACAAAATCGCAACATTGAAGGGTGACCTGACCTATGAGGAGGCTTATGAAGTTATGACTGAGATCATGACAGGTCAGACAACACCTACGCAGAACGCGGCATTTTTAGCTGCACTTTCAACCAAGTCCACTAAGGCTGAGACAATAGACGAAATATCAGGCTGTGCCGCTGCCATGAGAGAGCAGGCAACCAAAGTTCCGCATCCCGGAATGGAGGTTCTCGAGATAGTTGGAACCGGAGGAGACGGGGCACACAGTTTTAATATTTCAACAACAGCTGCAATGGTCATAGCCGCAGCGGGAATAAAAGTTGCAAAGCATGGTAACAGAGCAGCATCTTCACTTTCCGGAACAGCTGACTGCCAGGAGGCATTGGGAGTAAATATCCAGCAGGATGTGGAAAAGGCACAGGAGCTTCTCAGGGATGTAGGAATTTGCTTCCTCTTCGCACAGAAGTATCACTCAGCAATGAAATATGTGGGGCCTATCAGAAAAGAGCTTGGCTTCCGTACAGTTTTCAATATTCTGGGACCGCTCACAAATCCTGCGAATCCGGATATGTTCCTCCTTGGCGTATATGATGAGTATCTGGTTGAGCCGGTGGCAAAGGTTCTGGATAAGCTTGGGGTAAAGAGAGCATTTGTGGTTTACGGTCAGGACAAGATGGATGAGATTTCCGCCTCAGCACCTACCACACTTTGCGAGCTTAAGAATGGTTACTACAGAACCAACGTTATCAAGCCGGAGGACTTCGGCCTTGTAAGAGGTACCAAGGACGAACTGGTGGGAGGAACTCCTGCGGAGAATGCATTGATCACAAGAAAGATCCTGAGCGGAGATATCCAGGGTACCAAGAGAAATGCAGTGCTGCTTAATGCAGGAGCTTCAATATATCTTGGCGGTAAGGCAGACAGCATTGAAGAGGGCGTAAAGAAGGCTGCGGAGCTTATAGATTCAGGGGCTGCACTCAAAAAGCTGGAAGAGTATATCATCGCAAGTAATGCTTAAAGATCGAAAGTTAACTATCAAACTTACTCAGGGGATCAGATATGGATTAAGAATGATCCGTCTTGTACCTGACTTATAGAAAAAATGGAAACAACAAAAATCAAGATCTGCGGTCTGAGAAGACCTGAGGATATAGAAGCAGTCAATAAATATCTTCCAGATTATGTGGGGTTTGTGTTTTATAAAAAGAGCAAACGCTATGTGACGGAAGAAGAGGCAGAAAAGCTGTGCAACTTGCTTTCGCCTTTCATAGAAGCCGTTGGAGTGTTTGTTTCGGAGGAACCGGACGTTATCCTCAGACTTATGAGGAAAGGGATAATATCTATCGCACAGCTTCATGGTGATGAGTCTGAAGAGTATATAAATAAACTTAGAGAAGAACTGAAAAGACCCGGTTTTTTTTCGGATGGGTCTCCTTTTCACACTGAAGGAAAAGTAATAAAAGCTTTCCTGGTAAGAGATGAAGATGATGTTAAAAAAGCTGAGAAGTCATCGGCGGATTTTATACTACTTGATAAAGGTATGGGAGATGGAGAGACGTTTGACTGGAAGCTACTTGGAGAACTGAAAAGACCGTATTTTCTGGCCGGTGGGCTTAATCCCGAAAATGTTTCTGAGGCTATAGAAAAGCTGCATCCCTATGCGGTTGATGTCAGTTCCGGAGTGGAAACAGATGGCTTTAAGGATGCCAAAAAGATCAGGGCATTTATAGAGAAAGTAAGAAGTATTAAGCTTTATTGATGTAATGATTCGAAATAGACGCAGGGAATTGTATTATGAGAATTCTGTTGAGAAGAACAGAAGCTGAATAATGAGGAGAGAAAATGAATCAGAATAATGGCAGATTTGGTGTTCACGGTGGTCAGTACATACCGGAAACACTTATGAACGCAGTAATAGAACTTGAGGAAGCTTACAACAGATATAAAGACGATCCTGAGTTTAACAGGGAGCTCATCGAACTCTACAATGAGTATGCAAACCGTCCGTCACGACTGTACTATGCAAAGCGAATGACCGAGGATCTGGGCGGTGCGAAGATTTACTTAAAGAGAGAAGATCTCAACCACACCGGTGCCCACAAGATAAACAACTGTCTCGGTCAGGCACTTCTTGCAAAGAAGATGGGAAAGACCCGTCTTATAGCCGAAACCGGTGCAGGCCAGCACGGTGTGGCAACCGCTACGGTTGCGGCACTTCTTGATATGGAGTGTGTGGTTTTTATGGGAAAAGAGGATATGGAGAGACAGGCACTTAATGTTTATAAAATGCGCCTTCTCGGTTCAGAGGTTGTGCCGGTAACCACAGGAACCGGAACTCTCAAGGATGCGGTTTCCCAGGCCATGCGTGAGTGGACTTCAAGAATTGAGGATACACATTATTGTCTGGGATCAGTAATGGGACCTCACCCATTCCCTACGATCGTACGTGATTTTCAGGCAGTTATCTCAAGAGAGATAAAGGAACAGATGCTTGAAAAGGAAGGCAGACTTCCGGATGCGGTTGTAGCCTGCGTTGGAGGTGGCTCCAATGCCATCGGTACCTTCTATCATTTTATCGATGACAAAGATGTAAAGCTTATAGGCTGTGAGGCTGCGGGCAGAGGCATTGATACCTTTGAAACGGCAGCTACCATCAATACCGGACGTCTCGGCATTTTCCACGGTATGAAGTCCTATTTCTGCCAGAATGAGTACGGTCAGATCGCACCGGTTTATTCGATTTCTGCCGGACTTGATTATCCCGGAATCGGACCGGAACACGCTTATCTTCATGACATCGGAAGAGCACAGTATGTGGCGATTACAGATGATGAGGCGGTTGAAGCATTTGAATATCTTTCAAAGATGGAGGGAATCATACCTGCCATCGAGTCATCACATGCACTTGCATACGTAAAGAAGCTGGCGCCGACCATGTCAAAGGATCAGATCATAGTTGTGACTGTTTCCGGAAGAGGAGACAAGGACTGTGCGGCTATCGCACGTTACAGAGGGGAGGTAATTTCAGAATGAGCAGGATCACAGATGCATTCAAAAATCACAAAGCATTCATACCGTTTATTACCTGCGGGGATCCGGATCTGGAGACCACAAGAAAATGCGTACTTGAGATGGTGAAAAACGGAGCAGATATCATCGAGCTTGGAATTCCATTTTCGGATCCTACAGCGGAGGGACCGGTGATCATGGAGGCAGACAACAGGGCACTTTCAGGCGGAGCTACTACTGATAAGATTTTTGAATTCACAAAGGAACTTCGCAAGGAAACAGAAGTGCCCTTCATCTATATGACTTATGCCAATGTTGTCTTCTCCTACGGTATAGAGAAGTTTATAAAGGAAGCTTCCGATTCAGGTGTCAGCGGCATTATCCTCCCGGACGTACCTTATGAGGAGAGGGGAGAATTTGAGGAGGAGTGTGATAAATATGATGTGGAGTTTATTTCCATGATCGCGCCTACTTCCCAGGACAGAATTAAGATGATTGCTAAGGATGCAAAGGGATATATTTACGTGGTTTCCTCTCTTGGAGTTACAGGTTCAAGATCAAGCATTACAACAGATATAGGATCCATGGTGAAGCTTGTAAAGGAATGTACAGACATCCCCTGCGCTGTGGGATTCGGCATTTCCAATGCCGGCCAGGCGGAGGCAATGGCAAAGGTAAGTGACGGAGCCATCGTGGGATCCGCTATTGTAAAGATAATTGCTGAACACGGCAAGGATGCTCCGGAAAAGGTTGGAGCATTTGTAAAGGAACTGGCTCAGGCGGTGCACGGGGCGTAGAGCTTTATGTGGCTTATAATGTAACATGAGAGTAAATACGGAAAAAGCAACGGGATTAGGGTAAACCTTAATCCCGTTATTATTTGCATAAAAATTGCGCACAATCTACTTGCAAAAAAGAAAATCAGGTGGTAATATACAGAATATAGATTGCACACAATCTAAACGATATTTTTCATGTTTTTGGCCGAAGTAGTCATTGCGGCAAAAGGCAAAGGTGATTTTAAAGATACTAAACAAGGAGGAAACTGAAATGTACGATTATGATGTATTGTTTTTGGGAAGTGGACATGCGGCATGGCACGGAGCGCTGAAGCTTGTTATGGCCGGTAAGAAGGTTGCATTTGTTGATGGGGATCTCATCGGCGGTACCTGCACCAATTACGGCTGCGATGCAAAGATTCTTCTGGATGCGCCATTTGCTTTTGTTAACGGCCTTAAGCGTTATAAGGGAATCGGAGTAGAGTCAACTCCGGAAATCGACTGGACAGCACTTATGAAATACAAGAAGCAGGTCATAAGTCCGCTTCCGGCTGGTCTTGAGCAGGGGATTTTCGGAAGAGCAGGCATGCCGGTTATCCATGCCATGGGAAAGCTTCTGGATGCACATACAGTTCAGGCCGGTGATCAAAAGGTTACTGCCGAATACATTGTCATCGCTACAGGTGAGCATCCGGTAAAGAGGGATGTTCCGGGCAGGGAATTCATTCATGACAGCAGAGATTTCCTCGATATAGAGACCTTCCCGAAGAGAATAGCATTTATCGGCGCAGGAATCATCGCCATGGAGTTTGCATCAATGGCAATCGAGCTTGGTTCGGAGGTTACGGTTATCCATCACAATGACCGCGCCCTCAAGATGTATCCGTCTGCATACGTAGACATCGTAGTAAACAAGATGCGTGAGGAAGGTGTAAAGTTCGATTTTAACGAGTCTGTGGCTAAGATTGAAAAGAATGGTGACGAGTATCTTGTGACCTATGAAAGCGGAAAAACACTTACTGTAGATTACGTGCTTGAAGCAACAGGCCGTGAAGCCAATGTTCAGGGCCTGGGCCTTGATGAAGTTGGTGTAGAGTACAGCCGAAAGGGCATAAAGGTTAATGCTAACCTTCAGACAACAGTGCCAAACATCTATGCTTCCGGTGATGTAATTGACAAGAAGATTCCGAAGCTTACACCTACAGCGACATTCGAGTCAAATTATATTGCAGATCATATCCTTGACCACGGAACTGCTGCAATTGAGTATCCTGTTATTCCTAACCTTGTATTTACATTGCCAAGAATTGCACAGGTTGGAGTATCTGTAGATGCTGCTAAGAAGGATCCTGAACACTATGATGTAGTGACGATCCCTTATGGAAAGACATTACTCTTTGAAGCAAAGAATGAGGTTTATGCAGATTTTACTTTTGTGTTCGACAAGGAACATAACCTGGTGGGAGCCGCATTTATCTCGGATGATGCAGGAATGTTCGTAGATATCATTACTCTGATAATCAACAAGAAAATGACAAAGGAAGAACTTAATCAGATGATTTTTGCATTCCCGACTGAGAGCTATGGACTGATTTCCATGGTGACGGGAATTTTAAAATAAATAGATTATATATTGGATGAATATTCGTTATATAATGAAATAAGTTTAGAAACAAAGGCTTCTGAATGACCGATCATGCCGGAAGCCTTATAAAAATAATCATGTAACTAACGGAAAGGAAGTAAACAATGCATAGAGCAGAAAAGTTTTTGAAAGAAGCAGGAACCTATTATCTTGCAACAGTTGAGGGAGATCAGCCCAGAGTAAGACCCTTCGGGACAGCAAACATTTTCGATGGAAAGCTGTACATCCAGACAGGAAAGAAGAAGGATGTTTCAAAGCAGATTCACATCAATCCAAAGGTTGAGCTTTGCGCCTTCAAGGATGGCACCTGGCTTAGAATAGCTGGCGAGCTTGTTTCTGATGACAGACGTGAGGCAAAGCAGGCAATGCTTGATGCATATCCCTCACTTCAGGGTATGTATTCCGCTGATGATGACAACACAGAGGTGTTCTACCTCAAGGATGCAACAGCAACCTACTGCTCATTTACAGCAGCTCCGGAAGTGGAGAAGTTCTGATTTTATAAAGCAATGAAAAGCCGTTTGCGGTCGAGAGGCCGGCAGCCGGCTTTTTTTAAAAGACTGAATAACAATTTAAGTCCAGCCGGGAACTGCCCTATTTATGTCCCGGCTGAATTGCTATGAATGACCACTTGCTGGTTTCTCTTTGCAGAATAATCCCTTATCGACAGCAAAGTCAAACTATGGTAAAATACCTCGGTATCTTAAGAAAAGAATAAGCGAATGCAGTGTACAGGATGTAGGCATTCGCCTGAACCAGGAGGTTTTATATATGGCAGATTATGCAGAGAGAGCCAATGAAGAGTTCGTTGAGGCTATCACCAGAATTAAGGAATCAAAGGGCGCAGATAAGGAAGCAAATGAGAAAGTTACAGAGCTTCTTTTAAACGGCACAGCACAGTTCCTTATGCCGGTAATGATCACAGATGAGCCCGCAAAGGAAAGAAAGATTCTTTACGGTGTTATAGCTGGCAAGGATGGTCAGCCCTTCTACATGCTTTTTACAAGCAAGCAGAAGATCAAAGAGTGGAACAAGGAAGGCAGGAAGATAAAGACTGTTACACATACCTTTGAGGAAGCTGCAAACAAAGCGGTTGGAGATCCAAGAATCTTTGGATTTGTAATCAATCCTATGACAGACGACTTTATCATCGGCCGTGCAGTGATTCAGGATCTTCTTACAAAACTGAACGGAAAGGCTGCTGGTCTTGAAGGTGAGAAGGTCAATGAAGATGAGGATGTAACCTTCAAGGATGTCCGTGAGGATGAGGTTACGGAAGAGCTTAAGGCTTCTCTTACAGAATTCTGCGAGAAAAATGATGATATCATAAAGGTTTACCTCAGAGATATGATTAGAAACGGACACCTTGATTATGTTCTTGTTATTTATCATACCGGCTCAATGGACGGTGTATTCCCTGAGATCATGGAGGTTTGCAAGGCACATTCACATGGCAGAAGTGTGGCACTTCTTTCAGCCAAGGCACCTGTCGCATCTAAGGCTACAAATGGAGCAGAACCATTTTTCATGAAATAATACATTGATGGAATGTGTTTTTCTTGACAAAGGTGTAGTTTGACTAGTAATATTTTTCTATATACTTTATTATAAGTAATCACTTAAGAAAGAGGTGTTGAATATGAAGCATATCATGACATTAGATACCAGAGACATGAAGAGATCAGAAGAGAAGGGCGGATGCGGCGAGTGCCAGACATCCTGCCAGTCAGCTTGCAAGACAAGCTGCGGTATTGCTAACCAGCAGTGCGAGAACGAGAACGCTTGATTTTCAGATCCGCAAAGCCGGGGCGATTGAAGCCCCGGCTCTTTTTCTGTATTTAGCCATGTTGATGTCCTGCACAAACTGAACACTTGTGGGATGTTAGCAGTGCGAAACACGGATAAGTTCCGGAGATTGTAGTCTTATGATAAAGAAGCCGGCATGATCTGAACCTGTAAGGCAGAGATTACGGCTGATAAAACAGAATTGACAGGAGATTTAGAAATAAATGATTCACCAGTATAAAATGAACGGGTACAACATTGTTCTTGATGTTTACAGTGCAAGCGTACATGTGACCGACGATCTTGCATATGATGCCATCAGGCTTTTGGATGAGGGTAAGTCCGAGGATGAGGCTCGCGCAGAACTCAAGGCAATGCATAATGAAGCTTCCGAGGAAGACATCGATGATACTTTTTCAGATATCCGGGAGTTAAAGGATAACGGCAAGCTTTTCACCGAGGATGTTTATGAAAAGGCTGCCGGCTATTTGAAAAAGCAGACAACGGTTGTAAAAGCTCTGTGTCTTCTCGTGGCACATACCTGTAACCTTAACTGCAGCTACTGCTTTGCTTCCCAGGGAAAGTTCAAGGGTGATGAAGGTCTCATGAGTTTTGAGACAGCCAAGAGGGCAATTGATTTTCTGGTTGAGAATTCCGGAAGACGCCGTAATCTTGAGGTAGACTTTTTTGGCGGAGAGCCTCTTGTAAACTTCGAAGTCTGCAAGAAGACTGTTGAGTATGCGAGATCCATCGAGAAGCAGCACAACAAGAATTTCCGCTTCACCCTTACAACTAACGGCGTTAATGTTACTGACGAGGTTATCGAGTGGGCCAACAAGGAGTGCTACAACGTAGTTCTTTCTCTTGATGGACGTAAGGAGGTTAACGACAGATTCCGTGTGAACCTCGCCGGCAAAGGCTCCTATGACCGTATCGTGCCAAACTTCCAAAAATTTGTTAAGGCAAGAGGCGATAAGAACTATTACATGAGAGGTACCTTCTCTCACTTTAATACCGATTTCACAAATGACATTTTCCACATGGCAGATGACCTTGGATTTACGGAGCTTTCCATGGAGCCTGTAGTTACGGATCCATCAAGCCCAAGTGCTCTTACAGAGGAAGATCTTCCGGTACTTTACGAGCAGTATGAGCTCCTTGCCAGGGACATGATCCGCAGAGAGAAGGATGGCAGGCCCATCACATTCTATCATTACATGATAGATCTTGAGCACGGACCATGTATCTACAAGAGAGTGTCCGGCTGTGGTTCAGGAACAGAGTACATGGCAGTAACTGCCTGGGGCGACCTTTATCCATGCCACCAGTTTGTAAACGATCCTGAGTATAAGCTTGGTAATGTCTTCGACGGCGTTGATCGTCAGGATCTTGTATCTGAGTTTAAGGAATGTAATGTTTACTCACGCCCCGAGTGCAGAAACTGCTGGGCAAGAATGTACTGCGCAGGCGGATGTTCCGCCAATGCTCTTCACGCAACAGGAGACATTAAGGGCGTATACGAATACGGGTGCAAGCTGTTCCGTAAGCGTATGGAATGTGCACTTATGCTGAAGATCGCTGAGGCTGAGATGATGCAGGAGCAGAAGAATGGAGAAGAGACAGACTCTGTATAAGGATTTAAGTCATTATCTTGAAAAGGGGTTGTATCCCTTTCATATGCCGGGGCATAAGAGGAATTTTGATATTCCCGGGGTGTCCATGATGGATGAGGTATTGGACGAATGCGATAATGCGTTCTATCATGAAAGTTGTATTTCTGATACTCGAGCAGCGGACAATACAGGTTTAATTAATCATAGGAATACATCGAAGAATCATAACAGAGAACAATCGGATTTCAGAAGAAATCCGATTTCTTTTGATCTGACTGAAGTATCAGGGACAGATGACCTGCATCATCCTGAGGGAATCCTGAAAGCATCCATGGAACGTGCTGCCCGGGTTTTTGGTGCAGACAGAACCTGGTATATGGTTAACGGCAGCACCTGCGGAAACCTTGCGGGGATAAGCAGCATCTGCCCTTTGAACGGAGAACTGATCGTGGCGAGAAATTGCCATAGGTCAGTTTTTCATGCATTAGAGCTTAGAAATATCACACCACACTGGGTATATCCCGGATTCGATGAGAAATTCGGAATACTTACCGGTATATCTCAGGATTCGGTAAGAGAGCTTTTGGAAAAGTATCCCGAAAGCCGCGGTGTAGTCATTACAAGCCCGACCTACGAGGGTGTAGTGTCGGACATCAAAGCCATAGCAGAAATCTGTCACAGCTACGGTGTGCCGCTTTTTGTGGACGAAGCCCACGGAGCACATTTTGGACTTGTGGAGTCTGCAGGCTTCCCTGAGAGCGCCATAAGGAGTGGCGCAGATTTGGTGGTCCAGTCAGCTCATAAAACACTCATAGGACTAAATCAGACTGCATTGCTCCATCTCAAAAGTGATCTTATAAACCAAAAGGAAATCGAAAGATATCTCGACATTTACGAAACCTCATCCCCCTCCTATATCCTGATGCTGTCCCTTGATGCCTGTACGGAAATGATCCTTGAAAAAGGCGAAGAAGTTTTCTCAGGATGGTCACACATGCTCGCCGCTTTTGATGAAGGAATAAAAGGATTACGGTATTTCAAAGTCCTTTGTCACGGAGATGACTGCTTGAACAATCATGATTTCTTTTCTTTTGATAAGAGCAAGATACTCATCAATTTCAGTAACACACATTTTTCCGGAGACAGCCTTACAGAACTTTTGCGAGAGAAGTATCATTTTGAATTCGAAATGCAGCAAGGTGAAAACCTCCTCGCCATGACCGGCCCCGGCGACGAAGAAGCTGCCATTATTCGACTTGCGAAAGCATTAAAAGAACTGGATAGGGAAGAAGACGATTTCAGGCAGAAAAATCCTGAAGTAAACCATCTTACCTGCATATTGACGGATTCTCAAGAAGATCTATCTGCTGGCTTGATGACGGGTTCCCACGAGGGTAGTTCTATCTGCTGGCTTATTGCTTCCGAACAGGTCACAACCCTTCAGGAGGCAACTGAAGCAGAAGCTGAAGAAGTTGCTTTTACCGATGCCGAGGACAGAATTTCAGCGGAATATGTTTATTGCTATCCACCCGGAATTCCGATAGTAGTTCCGGGAGAAAGATTGACAGCAGAGAAGATAAACAGACTTAAAAAAATCAGTCGGGAAGGATACGACTTTCACTTCGCCGGATTCTCAAAGAACCAAGGGGTTATTTATTGTACAAAAGATTAGCAGGACAAGAGGTTTTCTTCATAAGTCAAAAATATCGATCTCCGGGCTTGACTCATATCCGATAATATCCGATATGAGTCAAGCCCGGATGGTAATGTTTTTGACTTCAAATCCAGTAATGACTGATATGGGTCAAGCCCGGATGGTAATGTTTTTGACTTCAAACCCGGTAATAACTTATAAGAGTCAAACTCGGAGCTAGATATTGTTGACCTCATTTCATGATATCCTCTGTGGAGTCATACGTCGAGTTTATCAGAATGATTCATAATTATATAATCAATAATCTGGTTCAAATTTGCAGACTAAAATAGAAAACCCAGAGCCTTTTAGGGGTTAAGATGTGATTTTTTCGCCACGGTGTCTCTTTTCAAAATGAATGCCTTCCGGCTTGTTCTAGTCTGATTTTGATTCATCACAGATTTACTTCAAATATGAATAGATCATCATCTACTCTGCCGCCTGCTTGGCCCGCCTTGTATTTAAACCTAAAATCAATGTCAATAAATTAACTTTTGTTGACTATGACTCCCTTTGTGTTTAAGGTTATTAGCGAACATGAAAAAGTAGAAAATATTTAACGTTTACTTTAAAGAGAGGAGATATTTATGGCTGTACATGTTTTAGACGAAGCTAATCGTTGCCTTCAGTGCAAGAACCCGCGTTGCCGTACCGGTTGTCCCATCAATACAAACATTCCGGAGATGATCAGACTTCTCAAGGAAGAGCAGATGATGGATGCAGCGGTAATGCTTTTCAATAACAATCCGCTTTCAATCGTATGCTCACTGGTATGCGATCATGAGAAACAGTGCGAAGGTCACTGCGTCCGCGGAATCAAGGAAACTCCGGTTCATATCTCCGCTATAGAGAACTATATTTCAGACTCCTGCTTCGAGCGTATCAAGCTTGAGAAGAAGCCCTACAACGGAAAGAAGGTTGCAGTTATCGGCGGAGGTCCTGCAGGAATCACCATTGCAGTTCTTCTGGCACAGAAGGGTTATAAGATCACTATCTTCGAGGGTCGTGAGAAGCTCGGTGGTGTCATGAGATATGGTATTCCTGAGTTCCGTCTTCCTAGAACAATACTTGACAGATATGCAAAGAGACTTCATGAGCTTGGAATTCTGTTCCGTCCCAACTACAATATCGGTGGTTCAACCAGCATAAAGGATCTCTTTGCTGATGGATATAAGTCGGTATTTATCGGAACAGGTGCATGGCGTCCCAAGCACCTTCGTATCCCGGGTGAGTCCTTTGGTAATGTAGCCTACGCTATCAATTATCTCAACAATCCGGATGTCTACTACATAGGTGAGAATGTTGCCATCATCGGTGCAGGTAATGCAGCCATGGATGCAGCCCGTACAGCTATCCGTAAGGGAGCAAGAAATGTTACTGTCTATGTAAGAAGAGACACAGCTTCAGCATCTCCTAAGGAGCTTGAGTACGCAAAGCTTGACGGTGTTAAGTTTGAGTACTGCCAGTCACCTCTTGAGATAAAGGACGATTGCATTGTCATGGCTCCTGTTACCTATGATGAGGAAGGCAAGGGCACCGTACATGAAGATCAGGCTGTTGAAGTTCCCTGTGATTTCGTTATCATCTCTGTTTCCCAGGTTCCGAAGGATCGCCTGGTAACAAGAGATCAGGAACTCAAGCTTAATGATAAGGGAACTCTTCAGACCGATGAGAATGGTGAGACAACGATGCCCGGTGTATTTGCTTCAGGTGATGTTGTTACCGGTGCGAAGACAGTAGTTGCAGCCGTAAATGTATCAAAGCAGATTGCAGAAGATATGGACAAATATATGCAGGGACTTCCGGACTGAGAATTAATTCAGTCGGGTACGGACATGGCAGAATCGACGAGCGTTGATATTATGCTCCATCAGTCAACTGTCTGTATATCAAAATATATCAGTTAAATATAATTCATGTTAGGAGGGGCAAACGCCCCTCCTTTTTCGATGCAAAAAAAATGAGAATGTACAACCCCCATTAAATTAACTTTGTTAATTATTCGTCAAATTGCACAAAAACACGTACAATTTTTCGTTAGCGGAACTGAACGAAAATGATTGAAGATGACCGAGCACATGATTTATAATAACCTCAGTTGAACGAAGTTGAACGAAAATAAACCAAACAGTATAGAGTTGGATAACCTGAAATCCATATAGAATATATGAAGCTTTACGGGTTTTCAGATAAGAATGGAGGTGAAAAAATGCTGGCCGAGGAAAGATTTGTGAGGATTCTTTCCGTGGTGGATTCGGCAGGAACAGCCACTATAGCTGAACTGATGGAACAATTGAACGTGTCAGAATCGACCATCAAAAGAGATCTGTCGCAGCTTGACAAAGACGGACTTTTGAAACGCGTTCGTGGAGGTGCAACCAGTCTTAAAGGCTCGCTATTTATACATGACGACAGCGTTAGCAACAGAATGGAGCTTAATGTTGACGCCAAGCAAAAGGTGGGAGCCTATGCCGCATCACTTATAACCGACAATGATTTCGTCTACATTGACGCAGGTACAACTACCGCAAGGATGCTTCCCTATCTTACTAACAGGAGCAGCATTTATGTGACGAATTCACTTCCGCTTGCTATGCAGCTTTCGGCAAATGGATTCAGAGTCTCTATCTTAGGAGGAGAGTTCAAGAATCTGACTGAAGCTATCGTTGGCGAAGAAGCCATTGAGTCACTTCTTAAGTACAACTTTACCAAAGGTTTTTTCGGAGCCAATGGCGTAAGCATTGAAAAAGGTTTTACAACTCCGGAACTGAAAGAGGCGATGGTCAAGAGGGCTGCCATGAGACAGTGCAGAACATCCTATGTTTTATGCGACAAGAGCAAATTTGACAATGTGGCATCCATCACCTTCGGAGCCTTTGAAAGTGCAACGGTAATAACCGATCATGCACCGAAAAAATATAAAGATAAAAAGAATGTTATGGAGGTATAAGCAGTGATCTATACGGTTACTTTTAATCCGTCTCTGGACTACATAGTTTCGGTAGAGGACTTCAAGGTTGGAATGACCAACCGAACCAACACTGAGTTAATGTTTCCGGGCGGTAAGGGCATCAATGTTTCCATGGTCCTTCAGAATCTGGGACTTGAGAGTATGGCTCTGGGATTTATGGCAGGCTTTACCGGTCGTGAGATCGAAAGACTTCTGGCGGTTAAAAATGTCAAGTCGGATTTTATCGAAGTAGCAAGCGGTATTTCCAGAATCAATGTAAAGCTCCGGAGCAACGAAGAATCGGAGATAAACGGTATGGGACCGGCCATCGGAAAGGATGAGATCGACAAGCTTTATAAGCAGCTTAGTAAGCTTACAGAGGGAGACATCCTTGTTCTTGCGGGAAGCATTCCTTCGGTAATGCCGGAGTCAATGTACAGCGATATCATGGACTACTTAAAGGAAAAGAACCTTAGGATAGTTGTTGATGCAACGAGAGATCTTCTGGTGAATGTTCTTAAGTATCATCCGTTCCTCATCAAACCCAACAATCATGAGCTTGGTGAGATATTTGGAGTAACTCTCAGCAAAAAGGAAGAAGTCATTCCTTATGCTAAGAAGATACAGGAGATGGGAGCAAGAAATGTTCTTATTTCCATGGCGGGAGAGGGCGCAGTTCTCGTTACCGAAACAGGCGAGATCTACCAGAGCAACCCGCCAAAGGGCAAGGTTAAAAATTCCGTTGGAGCAGGAGATTCAATGGTTGCCGGATTCCTGGCCGGATATCTCCACAGCGGAAACTATGAAGAGGCATTCTACATGGGTGTCTGCACCGGAAGTGCTTCTGCTTTTTCCGACAATCTGGCAACAAAGGAAGAAGTAAGAGAGTTATTAAAGCAATTCAACAAAGAGTCATATATAGGTTGAAGGAGAAGGAGTGTAAAAAATGAGAGTAAGAGATTTATTGTCCCCGTCATGCATTGATCTTAACGGAACAGCATCAAGCAAGACAAATGCCATCGAGAAGATGGTTGACCTTATGGAGAAGCGCGGAAACCTCACAGATAAAGAGGTTTATAAGAAGGGCGTTTTCGCACGTGAAGAGGAGTCAACAACAGGAATCGGCGAAGGAATCGCTATTCCTCACTGCAAGTCTGATTCTGTTAAGGAGCCGGGTCTTGCTGCAATGGTTCTTCCTGAGGGAGTTGAATATGATGCCCTTGACGGAAATCCCGTTAATCTGATTTTCCTGATTGCAGCACCAAATACAAAGGATAATGTTCACCTCGATGTTCTTTCACGTCTTTCTACTTTACTTATGGACGAGAAATTTGTAAGCGATCTTCGTGCCGCAAAGAGCCCAGAGGAGTTCCTCAATATCATTGAGAAGGCAGAGGATGCAAAGGATGCAGAGGAGGCTGCCAAGGTTTCTGCAGCTGCACCGAGCGACGGCTATGAAATTCTTGCGGTTACTTCATGTCCTACAGGTATCGCTCATACATACATGGCAGCTGAGGCTCTTGAAAAGGCCGGCAAGGAAATGGGCGTTAAGATTAAGGTTGAGACCCGTGGAAGCGGCGGAGCAAAAAACATTATCACTGCTGACGAGATAAAGGCTGCCAAGGCTGTCATCATTGCAGCTGATGCCAAGGTTCCGGTTGATCGTTTCTCAGGCAAGCCGGTTCTTGAGGTAAGAGTTGCCGAAGGCATCAATAAGCCAAAGGAGCTTATCGAGAAGGCTATGAGCGGAACAGTTCCTGTATTTACAGGCTCTGGCGCAACTGAGAGTAAGGCTGACGAGGCACAGGGCAGCATGGGCCACCAGGCTTATACACACCTTATGAGCGGTGTTTCACATATGCTTCCATTCGTTATCGGCGGTGGTATCCTGGTTGCTATCGCTTTCCTGGTTGATACTCTTGCTGGTTACGGCGCAAGTGCAGGCGGAAGCTTCGGTTCAGCTACACCTCTTGCAGCATTCCTTAAGTACGTTGGCGGACAGGCAATGGGTCTCATGATTCCTGTTCTCTCAGGATACATCGCATACTCAATCGCTGATCGTCCGGGTCTTGCAGTTGGTTTCACCGGTGGTATGCTTGCAGCTTCCGGAAATGCAGCCCTCGCAGGGTATATGGATACCTGGACAAACCTCGGCAGCAATGCAGGTGCTTTCGGTCAGTTCATTTCCAAGTTTGCATTCTCTGCAGACGGTGTAAATACTGTATCAGGCTTCCTTGGCGGTATCGTGATCGGTTTCCTTTCAGGTTATGTTGTTAACTGGCTTAAGAAGTCAACAGAGAAGCTTCCTGAGTCACTTGCAGGTATCCGCCCGATCCTCATCTATCCACTTTGCGGTATCTTTATCGTAGGTGTGCTGATGTGCTTCATCTTCAACCCGATCATCGGTTTCATCAATACAACACTTTCTGCAGCTCTTAATGGTATTTACGCAAGCGGACAGATCTGGCTCTTAGGTCTTCTCCTCGGTGCGATGATGGCTATCGATATGGGTGGCCCAATCAACAAGGCAGCTTACGTTTTCGGTTCAGGTATGCTTGCTCAGGCAGCTGTTGATCCTTCACTTGAGAGTGCAGCATTTATCTCTATGGCAGCAGTTATGGCCGGCGGTATGGTTCCTCCTGTAGGTATCGCTCTTGCTTGTAAGCTTTTCCCTAAGAAGTTTACAGCAACAGAGAAGTCATCATGGATTACAAATATCATCATGGGTGCTTCTTTCATCACAGAGGGTGCTATCCCATTTGCAGCTGCTGATCCGGGACATGTTATCCCTGCAACTATGGCAGGCGCCGGTGTAGCAGGACTTCTTTCAGCTCTCTTCGGATGCACACTCAGAGCTCCTCACGGCGGAATCTTCGTTTTCGCAACTGTTGGTAACCCTGTAATGTATATCGTTGCATGGCTTGCAGGTTCTGCAGTAACATGTGCACTTCTTGGAATCCTCAAGAAGGATGTTGAATAATAACAATCTGAATTTACATATTGGCCCCGGGAGTTTTGGCTCTCGGGGCTTTTGAAATGGGACAGAAAATGCAAGGGATGCGTGACGGCCCACGGCGTTGAAATGGTACAGAAAATGCAAGGGATGCCCGCCGGCCCACGAGATTGAAAGAACAACAGGCTTTATATGTTCGCCTCAGCTGCACTGACGTGCATCTGCGACGTACATATAAAGCCTGTTGTTCTTTCAACTCGCAAGCCTAGGCAGACATCCCTTGCATTTTCTTCACGTTGTGAACCTTGTCACGCATCCCTTGCATTTTCTTCACGTTACGATAGCCCATGAAGAATGTGCAAGAGTAACTTCTACATTTGTTGATTGTTGGTCAAAATAAGGTTACTATTCACAGTTAAACTCCTTTGATTCATGCAGTACCATCTGCTTTTCTGCATTCGCCCACCCCATTCACGTGACTTATTGATTTACTTTTTAGTCCCACCCCAGCTCATGCAGAAAATCAGATTCTGGACTCATAT
>JAGAXP010000138.1 GCA_017940955.1 Oribacterium sp. | reverse complement strand
TCCACTGGAGATATATTAACGTTTGCCACTCCAAATCCTAAAATAGATGTAAAGACTAGTGTATTTGCAAAACCACAAAGTCCCTTTATAAAAAAAGCACATAGCGTGGCAATTATCCACAAAGTCAAACAATAATCCCCCCTTATAAATCGCGATTGTTAATTTCACTGCCTTTAATTATACAGAATCCTTAGTCTTCACGAAATACCAAATCTATATTAGTCCCGCAATTCTCTGTTTCAAAACCCAGGCCACATCTTCCTTATCTTTATCACCCAACTGATCAAAGAGACGATATAACGAAATATAACTATTAAATAGAATCTGTTCTTCAGACTGCTCCACGTATTCTTCTAATAGAAGCTCTCTGACATCCACGCGATAGATTCTGGAATGCTTATTCCTAATACTTTTGCCACTTGTTCCTGAGATAAATTTGCTGCATTCCTTGCTTCTTTTAGCTTTTTTGCCGTAAAATCACTCTTTTTCAAACCCTCCTCAAAGTGTAAAATGTTGCACTTTTCTTTTTTTAGCATAAAAAGTGCCTGCAGAAAATCCGCAAACACTTTTCAAAATCCATATTTTCTATGATGAAATCAGGGATTCACGATCCAATCAATCCTTGTCTGAATCTATCACATCTGCATCCAGAAGCTTCTTCCAAGCTTCATCGATACTCTTATATTCCATATGGGTTTCAGGGTTAACATCCTGCATGATGAAAGCAGAAATATCAACATCGGCATCTGCTGTGAAGTACTTTCCATCTATTGCTGTAAAATCGTTTACCACAAATGTGTCGAACAAAGTTGAAGTTTCATTCAGCTTTTCATCTTCGTGATCTGTTCCTTCAAGGGTTCCCATGAATCCGAAATAGTAGACAGACTTCTTTTCTATGGAATCACTCTTTTCGGCTTTCATTAGTTTATAATCACCTACTTCATCACCAACGGAAATGTCGTTTAGGGATGTTCCATTCTTCATGAGACGTATTGCTTCATACGCTCCATTCTTGCCGCCGATAGTACCTTTCAACAATGGTACTTCAACTTTCACGAAAACTAATGAATCATATTCAACGTTGGTTCTTATAGCAGGATCTTTTGTTTTTTCAGCCCCTGGGTCAAGTGCCATAAGGTAATCGGGATCACCTTCTCCATCGTCGCTGGTACCCTCTTCTCCGTCTGGTCCATAAAGAATTTTATCAAGTTCATCCTCGATGATTGTTGCTGCATCATTGTCATTTGATTTTCCGGCAACTACTGAGAAGATGTTTTCTGATGTAGATGTAATTCCTCTGTATTCGGCCATTGCGCCTGTCATAGAGCATAAACCCATTATTGATATGCCACCTATGATACCTAATTTCTTTATAAGCTTCATGTATTCAATCTCCTTTTCGGTGTTATAGTGCTTTTCGCCATCAAAACAATTATGGGGGAGGTTTTGACCTTATTAGTATTTTTTTGAAAAATCCAAAAAAAAATGAGCCTCATTTTGAAGCCCAATTTCATCACCTTTTCCTTTATGTTTTATGGAGCGAGATCATCCATGTCATCAGCCATATCATAAAACATATCCTGGTCTATAAACCTGTTTCCCTCGTCATTCTGACCGTAATCCCATTGATCTAAATTTTCTTCGAGGTTTGAATCAGGAGATACGTCTTCATACTCGAGTATATTGTAGCGATTGCCGCTAAGTTCTTCTTCTATCTCCTGTTCCCTTATCCCAATGTTCGCTAGGCATTCCTCAAAGAACACAGATTCGTTACCTTCCAGAGATATGGAATAAGGTACGTGTTCATCTCCTATTTCATCAAAATAAGAAAGCGATAATACTCCGTCCTTGGATATCTGGAGAAAACAGCCAGCATCTTTTGCGTGTTCTTCTAATTCTTTAATTTTGGGAAGAATATCTTTGAATTCTCTATTAAGCATTCGGTCTACTGTATGAGAAACATCATCAAGTTCTTCCCTCAGCTTATTTGTGTCTTCGGGTGAATAGAGATCACCTTCTATATGAGTATCATCTGCATCGTATACGAAGTTTTGATGATAGTTCCCTTCGCTGTCGAGGGTTCTGTCGCTTGTCACGAGATTTAACTGTAGCTTGTGTGCAAGTCTCATGCAGTCATCTCTCACCGTTGTCTTTCTAAGGTTCTTTTCTTCAATCTCCCATTCCCTCAGATTTGTATATTTTATAGGTGTTTCGTTATTCTTCATAGCCTCCCTGTAGTCTGTTTCGTATTCTTCCAAAATAAGTTCTTTGAATTTTTCTGGTTCAGCTATCCGATACTTCTCTATGAGGTCCTTTGCATCTGTCTGAGATATCCCAAGCTGGACCATTCGGACATATTCCATCTTACGTATGGTATTAAGAATATCCCTAGAGGCTGTATCGAACATTTTCTTCTGTTCTTTAAATTCCTTTTTAAGATCTTCCGGTATGGCCGGAGTCGGTGATAGATCGATACCCAATGTGGTTTTGAGAAATCCATTCACTAATCTTAGAAAAGGATTTCTTATTCTATGAGTCGATTGTGCGTCTCGGTATTTCTCTATTTCCTTTTGGAGCTCAAGTTGTCTATCTAGCGATGTCTGTATCTTTTCGCTGCTCTGTATTGCGTGAAATATATCATTGTAAGATAGTTCCACATTCTGTACTTTTGCCATTTTTCTATTTCCTTTTTTCAGAATATTGTTTTTAGGTTCATTCTAATTATGTACAGAGATTTTATCGTATTAGTAAAAAATGGTCAGGTTTCATCTGACCTGACCATTTTAAGTATATTCTGTTTTCTTTTTAGGAGCTTTTTCTTGTAAGCAGCTCTTGGCTCGCCATCTTTCCTATACAGGTCTAATATGCTAATCTGACCTTCACAGCTGTAGTTACGAAGAACAGCAAAATTGTCCTTAATATCTTTAGCGGTATCCATTATACTTCCTCCGGATTCCTTTTCCTTTTTCAATATAATTATGGTTAGGGATCATCTAAATAGACTCCCGTTTCGTTCTTAAGCTAATTTTTTTGAGTTTTTACGCCACTTGCCTGGAGATTCACCAAAACGCTCTTTGAACTTTCTTGTGAACCAGCTTCTGCTCTGGAAACCACAGCTTTGCGCTATCTCATCGGATGTAAGCTCAGATGATAAAAGCATATTTGCTGCCTGCTCCAGTTTCATTTCAAGCATCTTCTTTGAGAAGGTTACTCCTGTGATCATCTTAAATCTGAAACTAAGATAATCAGGGTTATAGCCATATTTTTCTGCAACTTCTGACAGTGTGCACTCATTATAATGATCTCCCATATATTTCATGAGCTTACCAAAACGGTTTTGGGAAACCATGGTGCTGTTCGGAACGATCAATGAGTTCTCTCTGGCACGGTCTAGCTCCGTCACTATTGCAACCATCAGAAGATGTGTCATTTTCTCATGATGTGAATCGCTTAGCTTTAGTTCCTGTTCCAGTGCATCAAAAGCAACTAGTACGTTCCGGTCGTTCTGACAGGAGAAATATAAATACTCACTGTTACCGGATTCATCATGTATAAAGTCGTAAATAATGCGACAGTCTGCTGTCTGGGACACAAACAGTCCGTCAAAAAACTCACGTCGGATTGAAAGCACACTAAGGTTTGATCCTGCATCACAATTCCAGCTTATATTTTCACGGCTCAGGATCAGATCACCCTTACTCATAGTGAACCTTCGGCCTGCAAATGTCAGGGATGTCCTTCGCTCTGCACGCAAAATGGTGAAGTAATCCGTCACTCCGCCTTCTATTAAATTCAAAGTAATAGTTTTCATGCCCTTATCTTATCACAAAATTTTATAAAAAGCTAAGTTTAAAGAACAATTTAAACAAGATACGGACATTGTTAAAGTAATCACAAACCAGTAAGCTAGTTTTATCAATTAAACATTCCAGAGAGGGATAAAGACATGAGAAAGAATAATTGGAAACTCCAAAGTCTTGGAGGATTAGTTGCTTTGTCACTTGCGTGCAGTTCGCTTTCCGCATGCTCAGCAACTTCTACACCTCCTGTAAACACTGAAACTACTACAACAGCCACAGGACAGGCTACGTCCGAAGCAGCTTCTGAGGTATCAACAGAGGTTCAAGCATCTGAAGGAACTTCCGCATCATCAACCGAAATCACGGATGGAACCTACAGTGCTGTAGGCACGGGTTTCAGCAACGGTGAAGTACCTGTAACCATTACTGTCGAAGGCGGAAAAATCACAAATGTTGATATTGATGCTTCAACACAGACAGATGGTTACGGAAAGACAGCTGCAGACGAACTTGCAAAGGAAGTTGTTGATGGTCAGACATATGATATTGATGTTGTGTCCGGCGCCACAATGACACGTAATGCTGTTTCTGAGGCAGTAAAGAGTGCAATGTCTGAAGCCGGATTTAATGTAGATTCATTAGCTAAAAAAACTGAATCCGGTGAAACAGAAACTGTTGATACAGATGTACTTGTAATCGGAATGGGTGCTTCAGGTTCTATGGCTGCATTAAAGGCTGCTGAATCCGGTGCTCATGTATTGGGTGTTGAAGCTACAGAAACCCTTGGAGGCATGGGTAATGCTGCACAGGGTATGTTTGCAGTTGGATCTGTTGAACAGAAAGACCGATATGGTGAAAACGGTGAGGAAACAGATGAAGAATACTGGTTCAACCACCTCATGCAGAGTACCGACTATCTTGGCAATGGAGCTCTCATCAGCCGTTTTGTTTCAGAGGCAAAGAATACAGTCAGCTATATGCTGAATCATGGTGTTGGATTCTTCCTTTCAAAGCAGGCACAGCAGATTGCTCATCTTGACCAGGAAGTTGTTTACCACAGATGGAACAATGCTGATCCATTCAAATATATTGGTGAATCCCTTGAAAGAAGCGGCGTTGAGATCCGTTACGGCACAACAGCAACTGAGCTTATAGTAGATGGTGAGGGTGCTGTAACAGGTGCAAAGTGTACAACAAGTGATGGCGGTACACTGATTGTTAACGCAAAGTCCGTTATCATGTCTACCGGATCATTCGCCAATAATCCGGAACTGATGAAGGAAACCCTCGGCGAAGAGCTTTACAATAATTCTATGGTATTGGCCGGATCAAAACTTCCCGGACTTGAGATGATGTGGGATATCGGTGCTGCTAAGGGCGAGCTCCTTACTATGAACCACGGTGTTGTAACACTTAATGCAGGTGATGAGATTGTTTCTCAGCTGACATTAAACAGTCCGATCCTCTGGGTAAATGGTCGTGGCAAGCGTTTCATGGATGAAGATCTTCTTAAGGATACTGTTGAATTCTCCTCTGCAGTAGCTGCACAAGGAGGAGTTGTTTATACAATCGTTGACCAGACTACTGTTGACCGTTGGACAGACGAATCTCAGGAAAACACAGGCACATGGGTTCATTACTGGGATCGTTACGGCATCATTGATGAGAATGGAGATCCTACTATTTACCATGCTCCTATCTCAAAAGAAGACTGGACTACAGGTTTTGAACTTCTTACAGAAGCAGGAGAAGGCGGAGTATTTGATACAATAGCTGACGCTGCAGCGTTTATTGGCTGCGATCCAAGTGATCTTGAAGCAACCATAGCAAAGTACAATACAGCGGTTGAAACAGGTGAAGATACAGAATTCTACAAAGATAAAGAGGCTCTCGTCTATACCGTATCTGAAGGTCCTTACTATGTAACAAAGGGTCATTCAGGCATCCTTGGTGCATTAGGTGGTGTTAACACAGATGAGAACCTCAATGTTCTTAATGAACAGAATAAGACCATAAAGAACCTCTATGCAACCGGTAACAACGTATCCGGCATCTCAATCGCAGCATATCAGAATGTTGAAGGTGTTGGTCTTGGCTTCTCTCTTACATCCGGAAGACTTGCCGGCGCTGCGGCTGCTGAAAATGCAGGTTACACCGTCACAGAAGATACAACCGAACTTACTGAAACCGGCAAGGAAACCATGAAAACCGCAACTGAACGCGGTATGGCCGGAAATCTGGAAGGGTAATCTGATTTTCCCCACATAAACTGAATTTCCAGAAATATAAGAAAAGCTGTGAAGAATGATTATCTCATTTTTCACAGCCTTTTTTATTCACGGTGTTTTAATCTCAGCATCTTCTGCCGTACGTTTCTTCTCTATGTCTATGGTTATCGGTCTCATCCTACCCCTTATTTCACATTCCTCAGAACGCTCTATGTGCTTTAAAAGTACTTCGCTAGGCAATTCTGCTGCTATTTTCTGGGTAGCCTTATAGAGATTCGGGTATAGTACAATCTCATCAATATACTTGTTTCGTCCGCTCTGTTCTGAACCAAAGAGGTCTCCGGATTTCCTCAGGAACTTAAGATCCTTTTCTGCTATCTCAAAACCGTCATCCGTTTCAAGAAGTGTCTTTATGTTCTCGTTTTCTGTATCCTTTGATACAAGCACACAGAAAGAAAGTTTATCTCCTCTTCCGACACGGCCCCTAAGCTGATGCATCTGAGACAAACCGAACCTTTCAGCATTCATTATGAGTATAAGGGTTGCGTTTGGGACATCAACACCTACTTCGATAACGGTTGTCGAAACAAGAATATCGACCTTTCCATCATGGAAATCATTAAGTATTGCATCGGTCTCATCGTTAGAAGTAACACCGGTCATCTCCTCTACTCTGTAATCAGGAAACATTTCCTGAAGCTTTTTAGTTGCCTTTTCCGTGGAAAGTACACCTTCTGTGGTTGATCCCTTCTTCCCGTCTACAATCATAGGGCAGACAACATATATCTGTTGGTGAAGATCCAGAATCTGCTGAATATATTTCTTCAGGTGTATGCCATTATCATAAAGCGTTCTTACACCCTTTCTGTTCCCAGGCTTTTCTTTCACGCTGAAAATCTTTGTAGTATCACCGTATATTGCTGTTGCAAGGGTTCTTGGGATGGGTGTAGCCGACATACCGATATAGTCAATGGATTTAACAGCTTCACGCTGTTCTACACCGAAACGGTGTTCCTCGTCCACTATCGAAAGTCCTAACCGCTTAAATCTTAGACGGTCAGACATAATGGAATGGGTTCCTACTATCAGTTTACAGTTACCATTTGCTATATCTCTAAGCATCTCGTCTGTTTCGGACCCCTTCTTATTAAGAGTGTCTGAAACGATAAGGGAAACGCTCATTCCTGTGCCTTCTATCAGACTGCAAAGCTTATCATAGTGCTGTTTTGCAAGGATTTTTGTAGGGGCGAGGAGAACAGCCTGAAAGCCGTTTTCCGCAGCAAGGAGCATTGCGAGGAACGAGATTATGGTCTTTCCGCATCCAACATCACCCTGTACAAGCGCATTGACATAATTCCCCTGCATCATTTCATATTTTATTGATTCATAGGCACTTCTCTGTCCGTTTGTCAGTTCATACGGAAGAAATGCTATTATCTTCTCTGTTAGCTCGCACTTTGTAATCTTGATTCCTCCTGATGGAGTATCTCGCTTTTCCAGTTCCATCCTTCCCGCAAAATTAAGGATGTCATTGAAGAGAAGACGTTTCCTTCCTTCTACAGCTTCTTTCATTGTTGAAGGGAAAAGAGCCTTTCTCACCGCCTCATTAATCTCATCGAGATTTAGTCTTGATAACAGTTCTTCCGGGAGAGTATCATCCTCACGATCCTTCAGCTTTTCCTCAATGAATGCCCTCATCTTTTCTTCGGATATGCCTTTGATTGAGCTTAGGACCGTTTTTACCACCATATTTTTCTCGACATCCATTGTGAATGTATCAGGTGATACTATTGAAAAGCCCTTGTCTCCGAATTGCGGATTATAAGAGAGCTCACCGCCGATAAGTACATCACACTGCAAGGTCATCCAATAGGAATAAAGCTTCTCTACTCTCTTTGTGGCAAAGAAGTTCATAACACCAACGTGGTAACCGTTCTTTTTATCAATAACCGTGCATCTTAGCCATGCGGCTCCCTTACTGCTTGTGCCGGTCTTTACATCGATTATTCTTCCAATTATGGTCACATGGCAGCCATTAAGCTCCTGTGAAACTCCGGTCTCCACGGTATTATCCATGTAATGAAGTGGCAGAAGTCTATGGTAGTGGTATTTATTTGTGATATGGTTCTTTTCTAATGTATTTAACTGGGCCTTGGTTAATTCCCAGGGAAAAGTCTTTTTGGCCATAAAGAGTCCCCTCCTGTTATTACTACACTAATTATGGTAGCTTTTTAAAAGGAGTTTTTGTTGCTGATAGGATTTTTAGAACTGTAGACTGTAGAATTCTTAGTTTCCGTCCAGCTCCCAGAGTTTTGAGTAGAGTGTTCTCAGCTGACCGGAGTTATCCCTTACTTCTGACGGAGTAAGATTGTTGTGAACAGAATGGAAATTAAGAAGTCGGTTGACCTGCTGAATACCTGTGATTATATCCTGTCTTTTTCCTGACTGGTCTAATGTAATAAATGTATTCTGTGATTTGTTTTTGAATCGTTTTGCTTGTTTTTTCTTATAGTCTTTCATCTTGTTTTTTTCCGTATCCAAGTTGATTTGCTTACTCTTTATTAAAACACAAACTATGTTCGTGACGCAATATAGTGTCTTTGTAAAAAAGACCGGTCCAGGCTATGATGATCAGCCTGTCCGGTCATATTCATTATGCAGTTTTCTTGTTAAAGAACTGAACTATATTCGAGCATATTTTAATACGCTCCTTCAGTTCTTTTTCCAACTCTTCGTAAATACCCCCGTCAAAGTATTGCGGCCCCATAAGATCATAGATCATGGAAGCTCTCGGGGCGTCCATCGAGCCATAGTATGCAAGAAGTTTCTGATATTCATCCAGCATTTCTTTCGCCCTGTCTTCTATCAAAGAGTAATAATCTCTCTTTGAGCGGGAGTATAGCTCGTACATGGATAGATGTAAGGGTGTGCCATTTGAAGGCGAAAGCATAAGTGCTCTTTGCTCTTCTGGTTTCAATGTAAGCTTCGGATAATCCGGAGCCTTTCCGTCAAGAAGATAAAGCTGCACTCCGCCCATTGCTTCCGCAATAATTTCATACCCGCGTCCTTTAGGTACTTTGCAGAATTCACATACCATCTCTATGATATTGTGAGATCCACATCCGGCAAAACACATTATGTTTTTCGGATGTAACACACAGTTAGACGGGTGATGGTCTTTCTTTCCCTGAACTCTCTCGTGAAACGGACAATACGTCCAGTACGTGCTGTCCATTGCTTCGTATGACAGGGAACTTATGTCAAGACTTTCCACAGGTCTGCCGTTAGCAAAAAGCTTCATCCCGATATGGAATGCAACTATCCTTGCATCGGCATCCTGCATCAATCTTTTTATGTCAAGATGCATAATTTACTCCTCCTTCCTTATGTAATTTATTCACATTAATTATGGTCGGCGTTATTTGAAATAAGAGACATTATAAGAATTAATTGTTAACTTTGATGAAATTAGTTTAAAATCATTGCAATAAGGACAGAGCCAATTTATAATTCCACTTGTGTTTCACAAACCTTTGTATACATTTTAATTTTTTGAAATATACTGATAGAAAAAGAAAAGCTATCATAATTAATATAAAGAGTGGTACGTGCAATATACTTATAAATGCACTTTTGCATAGGTAATGGGGAGGTTTTATGGTATCTGTAACGGTAGATAACAAAAAAAGCGATGAGCAGGGTAAGTCTACATGCAGCGTTCAGGTGTCATCAAAGACAACGATTTTCGAGTTATCATCAGAGATCGCACAGTCATGTGACGGATTACTTGAACAGTATTATAAGATCCTTATGGCACAGGAACAGAAGGGAAAAATTGATCCAGGTAAAAGCGACGAACTATTTGACGCTGTCTTTGATCACGTAGCCGAAACCCAAGCAAAAATGAGAGAGGCCATGCGTAGAAAGCGTTCAACAGTAGCTGTTCAGGAAGTCAATCCTGTTAGAAAACTTGGATAATGAATTCTCAAAAAACAAAAATCATCCGTATCCGTATTAATGGATACAGATGATTTTTTTATGAAGCACTGGCGGTGTCCAAGTACGATTACGATACTACTTATACAACTGTTCAAGTTCTATATGTTTTATCTCATCGGTCTCTTCTGCGGCAAATCCTGCCCTTGAAAAGAATACATATTTATAGCAATTAAGGTCAGTGCTCTTAATCTGGCTGATCTCTTCATCTATGACTTCTTTAGATATCTTCCTTTTCCTGAATTTCACTTCATAAAAAACATACCCGATCTCATCCTGTGTAACGACATCAAATTCCCCGTTAGTGCGTGTCTTTGGATCATCATAATAATACTTTCCAATTTTCTCGATAACAGGTTCGATATTTCCAAGTCTGTTCTGTCTTATAAGATACTGTCTGCAGATTTCTTCAAACTTGTGTGGCACATACTTTTCCTCAAAATCCTTATCAATGTATTTGTCATAAAAAACATCCGGATCCATGATCTTAAGCTGAGACAAATGCTTGAAAATATACCTGAAATAGAAAAGCGATAGGTTGTCACAAATATAATATCCCGCTTTTTTCTTGTTTTCTTCATCGTTGATAGGAGCTTTCTTTTCGACCACTTCCATCTTCATAAGTTTCTCAAGAACATCTACCAGCGTAGGTCCACTTGATACATGAGACTGAGAAAGAATATCGCTGTACTTTGAGAACCCTCTGGCAAGTGCTGCGAACACTTCATTTGCATTGACTATTTTTGAAATCTCTGCGTTTAGATACATGGAAACCTCATTTTCCAAACGTGCTCCCGGTGATGCGATTAGGTCTATGATGTTTTCCTTCACGGTTTTCTTATCATCAACAAGTCTATTGAAGTATGGAATCCCTCCGAATACTGAGTATATTCTGACCTTGTCTTCTAAAGACATGTTTGGGTAGAACAACGATGATTCATAATAATCCATCTGTTTAAGATCTATGACCAGATCTATTCTGCCGAACAAGGGATTAGAGTGCTCCAAAAGAGACTTCATTATGTCTACATAGGAACCGAGAATTATAAGCTTTAGCCTTGATGTTTCCCGATATTTATCCACAAGCGACTGAAGTATACTATCAAGTCCTTTTATGTTTTCCCTGAGGTAAGGATACTCATCCAATACGAATACAATTTTTTCTTCCCTTGCAAGGTTAAAAACGTAGTCCATCAATTCATCAAATGATGTATATCCCAATTTGGGTAATCCTTGTTCTTCCGAAATCACCTCACAAATACTCTGCACATTACTTGCTTCTGTCACCTGCTTGCACTCGTAGTAAATACTTTTAATACCTGAGTATTTAATCGCCTGTTTTACAAGCTCGCTCTTTCCCACTCTTCGCCTTCCATATATGAGTGTCATCCTCATGTCATCAGAAGACATTTCTTTATGTAGTTTATCTAACTGCTGTGTTCTTCCATAGAAATTCATTTTACTCGGTTCCTTTCGACTCGGTTGCTCCCGAACTATAATAATTATATGAAAGGTAAGTTCTTTTGTAAAGTTTTATTCGGTATGTTCCGACTCGGTCGTAGCCGAATAATCAGTGTCAATATTTATTTTAAGATAATTCAAGCTTTGATAAGTACTCTATTTTTTCAAGCTTAACGCAATTTCAAACTCTTTTTCAAATTGCAGTTCTTTTTGTGAGTCAAGCTCCGGTATTTCTATCATTTTTTTATCCCATGATGAAAGATATATCGCATTTGATATCAACAGACTTTTCCGTCCTTCTCTTCCGGCAGCGATACTTTCACCTTTTCCGTTACATTCATCTGAAAAGCCTTGGAGGACCTTTTCATATTGATGGTTCTCTTTTTCGAAGGAGAGTTCAGTCCATGTTCCGTTTATTTTTCTGAAATAATCCGTTGATTCCCTTCTGTAATCCGGTTCAGGCATTCCCATCTCAGTATAGGTCTCACCTATTTTTAACATATTCTTTTCACAGATTATGGTTGCTTCTTCAAGAGAGATCTCCATCCGGTTAGTCCCGGGTGCTTCGCCTGTAGATGTTATAAGAATACCTGCAGCTCCATTTTCCCACTCGAAATAAGCTGTCACATCATCCTCAACTTCTATGTCGTGAAAATGTCCTTCTTTACAGAATCCCTGAACTCTCTTAGGCATACCAAACGGCCACTGTATGAGATCAAGATTGTGCGGAGCCTGATTAAGCAGCACTCCTCCACCGTCTTTTGCCCATGTTGAATGCCAGGAACTTGAAGTATAATATTTTTCCGGTCTGTACCAGTCGGTAACTACCCAATTCACAGTTCTTCTTCAAAATCTTCTTCAGGTCCATCATGACTCTCTGATTTTTCCGAAAGATCATACACTCTGTTCTTGAACTCCGGATTTTCAGACCAAGTATCATCGTCCTGTTCATCCGCAAACCACGAATCAATGTCATCAGAATTGTCTACTATGTCTTCGATTTCTGCATCCTCTTTCAAACCGGTGTTCAAATATTCAGGGGATGTATCATCCGCTGTTGCTTCTTCCTGATACCTTCTTGCATACTCAGCCGTATCAATACCGAAAATCTGATTTTTCAGCAGAAATGATTGCTCTTCTGATTTTTCATAAATGTCCCTTCCGTATGAATATAACCCATCATGGTTAGTGTCGGTAGTATATCCAAGGCTGTCACCATTGTAATCCACTCCGTCGTCATAGCCCATCTCCTCTTCCGCACCCAGTATTTGTCCATCACCGACATATTTGTTTTCAGGATCAAATACATGGTTTTGTTTCATCTTGTTATATGCTTCAGCTTGTGTGAGATTCATAATAATACTCCTCTTTGTCATATTAATATACAAAAGCCGATGAGATTAACCCACCGACCAGTTATTACTTAATCTAGCTATTACGATTTTCCGGTGGGACCATAGTTTCATCATTCACCATAATCAAATTCTTCCTCTTCCCTTTCCTGATCCGGACTATCGTTAAAGCTGATGATCACATCTTCGGTCTCCCTCACGAATTCATCAAATTCCCTTGTATCCACCTTTTCAATCACATCACTATGCTCGCTTGCGCAGTTGTCTACTGTTGTGCAGATATCATAGGAAATAACATTCTTTATATCGTCTGCTTCCTGAGATAAAAGCTGTACAGCTGGTTCACTCGAAAACCATGTTTCCAGATGTTTCCTTACATCGTCCGAAAGGTCATATTCAGAAAAATACTGTTCATACATATCTTTTCCTGTCTGTATAGTCTCTTCAGATAATCTGTCTCTGATTTCCCGTATATCCCTTTCGGATATCCTTTCAACATTTAAGCTCCTATCTCCTGTCTCAACAGTTTCCTGTACTGATGGTTCGCTCATGGCATAGCCTATCTTTGCATCCTTATCAAGATATACTGAGAGATTTGCGAAGCTGCCATTTCTTACACTCTGCTCAATGATATCTCTTACGGCATTTCTGTCTTCCTCAAGTCTTGCCATAGATATAAATTCAACAAGCTGTTTTGTCATGGGAAGAAGCTGTTCCTTGTAGGCTATCATCTTAACTCGTGCATCAACTTCTTCTCTTTCGTGCTCTTTCCGTACTTCCAAGAGCTTTTCTTCAAGATCTTTCTGCTCGACTATTTCAAACTGACCATAAGCTTTAAGACCTGCATATACATCAAGCTGAAAGGCATTACTCATGTTTGAATTTCTTGGTATGTCTCTCTCCTGTATGTCCATTTCTGGTGTACGGACATAGAATTTAACACTGTCTGCATCTGCCACAAGATATCTATTAGGGTGCATGGTATCTACAACTATGGTCTTTTCCATGTTGTTAGCGATATGAGCCATAACACTCTTGCAACTGTCATTAAATTCCTTTTCAAGACTGGTTATGCATCTCCCGGTCTGTCCGGAAAGGAAAATGTGGGATTCGTTGTAGACTCTGTTTTCTTCATTTACCACAACAGGGTCATTCGGAAAAGCAAGTGTGACGGAACCGTCTCTGTTCTTTATTACTGTATGCATAAATCCGATGCCTCTAGACGACATCTGCTCATACTCAAGCTCTGATATGTTCTTGTGTAATGCAACCTCGCGCCCCATCTTATCACAGAATTCTGCCAGCTTATTAGGTTCAATCTCATTGAAATTACTGGTTCTCGCGAGATTGATGTCATTTACTATCTGTCTTGTCTTTTCTGTATCTTCTTTGTCCGGATAATATACGTAAACCGCATTGAATTTGCCTTCCATGTTTTTGTCAGGGATCATATACTGAACAATACTGCACTGTACATGATTCTTCGCAAATTCCTCTTCTATTTTTGTGTGAAGTTTATCTCCTGCAAGGACGTAATGTGTTGGAGCGCTCGGATCAAGGCTCTTCTTTGTGGGATCAAGGGATGGTTCCTTCTCGTTTTCTTTACCCTTAGGATTTCCTTCATCCCTCCAAGGATAAGTTATTCGAGCATAATTTACTTTTACAAGTGTATCTTTTCCTGAGCGTCGTGTCATAGGGTCAAATACACTTTCTATCCCCTTGGCAGTAAACAACGCAGCTTCTCCTAATGCGATATCGTCCCATTTAACTGTTAATGGCGGTAATGATGCGTTAGCCATGATTTCCTCCTCTGTTTTACAATGTGGTTTTTTCTATATAATAATTATGTTTATGGATATACGTTTTAACTTGTGTTTTCTCTATATTCTTGTTTTCTTCTGAAAAATTTTCTAAAATTTCTATCAGCAACCGTATTTCATAAGGATTTGTATCCCATAATTAGATTAGAAATACTTTTAAATTGAGGTGTGCTATGAAACTCAGAGATTTTGAATACAATCCCTTAGGCATTATTAATAAATATCCTTTTTATCCGGAGCTTATGGGTAAACATATAAAGACAAAACCGAATGAAAAAGGCGAAAAACTGATAACGGACTATATCGAGGAAAGAACGCCAAGGATTTTTGATGGTTATGACCAGATAAAAGTACGTCCAGCAAAGGGCAGCCTTCGTTCTATCAAAAAACGTCATGACTTTGTTGACAGAAAGGCATTGTTAGGTACGGTTACCGTCATCGACCGTAAAGGCTTTGAACAAGCTAATCTTCATCATGAGGAGCGTCTTATTCGTGCGATGTTTAGGCATCTGACACTAAACGTGTTTCATATTCCAATCGAAAAGGAAAACATCCATTATCTCGACAAACTGCCTTTCAATGTAGTAAAGGATTATGTCGCAAGATATTTTCCTTCTAATCCACTTTGGCTTGTGAGCACTGTTTCGGCTTCAAATAACTTTAAGCATCATGATATAGAACGAACTCCTGAGTTATCCGTTGCCACCAGTATATTTTCATCAATAAGAAGGCAATATAATCTTATAGACACCGTAACAAATAAACCTGTAAGGCTAAAGCCCGGTGTTTGCACAGCGCCTCACAGAGACGATGAACCAGATGAGCTTTATCAGGTGTATTGCTTTGAAGGGAAAGGGTATCAGACAGACGATGACAAGAAGAATGCTTTCAAGCCTATCCCTATCCTTAGAAGCGGATACCGCTCAACAAAGGAAGACTTTGACAAGTCTATGAGAACCGATGACATGACATCCTTCCTTGATCCTAATAGAAATGAAATCCGTATAGGATTCCAGAGTATGATGTGATTTTTTGCGGCTCCTTTACGAGCCGCACTTTTTTATTCAAGGGGTTCTATTTTTTCTGCAACTCTTCTCCCGTTTTCTGTACAGGGAACAAATTCCACTCCCTTACCTGCAATCAGTTTTCTAAATCCTTCAGCTACTATATTTTTTTGGTGTGCAAAATAATCATTGCCGTCTTCACCAGTGACAAAACCGTATCCTTTATTTGGGTCGTACCATGCTGTATAGCCTGTCATATAATATTAATCTCCTTTAAATTATAATGTTATCTAGACTCTCCATCAGTGATTCTGTGCCTGATGTGGATGTGAAAGTCTGGATGTTGTGCTTATCTGTATATCCCTTCATCTCAAAATTATTCTTTGGCTTGCTCTTAAGGGCATTCTTTTCAGTCTTTGTACCGTCAGACCGGTGTTGAGTGACCGTAGCACCGTGAGCAAGGAAATTTGCTTCATCTATTTGAGGAACAACTGTCCTGTTTTCAACGTGTTTCTGCAACAACGCCTGTGACTGTTCATCTGTTGGAATATCCCTATTCTGCACAGGGCTCATCTGTATGGCTCTTTCGTTAGGAGCTTTCTTTTTCGATGATCTTTGCTGTACGAGTGCAGCTATTCTTTTTCGTTTCCTTTCAAGGATCTTTATGTCCTCTGTTCTTGTGTTGCAGTATTCGAATACATAAGGGCCCAGTTCGCAGCTCTTCTGGAACCTCTCATCTCTAGGAGTGTCATACTTCTTATCGTAGAAAGCATATTGGCCCTGTATCAAGACAAGGCACTCATCAGGAGCAAGACGTCTTATTTCATCTATAGTCATCAGCATACGTTTCGTGTACTTGAATGATGTTGATGATGAATTTCTTGATCCATGTGAATAAGAATGGTCTCTTACTCTTATGGTGGTCTCGCCTATTCTTTTTGAGAGGTTTTCCATTGTGGAAAGCTCGTTTCCACCAAGGTAAATATATGTTGAACATGCGCCTATGATTGTCTCATAGTCATCCTTATAGAGCATCTTTATCTGAGACTCGGCCTGTACAAAGATAAGGGCTTCAATATTGTACTTTCTACAGAATGTGAGCTTGCTTTGGAACCCCGGAATGACACCAATGTTCGCGAACTCATCCAAAATCAGACGTACGTGATGAGGGAGAGCACCGTCATTACATTCAACCTGCCCGTGATAGTAAAGTGTATCAAAGAGTTGTGTGTACATCAGGTTAACTAGTGCCTTATAGGCATTGTCTCCGGAAGGTACTACGATGAATATCGCTGTCTTTCTGTCACCTGTCAGCTCCATTTCCATCTGATCCGTAGATGTGAGATTCTTTACGGCATTGATATTGAACATTGAAAGTCTTACGGATGTGGTAATAAGGATTGATTGTGCTGTCTTATCACTAGCCTGCTTAAAGATGTCATACTGCTTTACACAGATATCGTCTTTGTCATAAGAGCGTATCTCATTAAAAAGCTTATCAAGACTTGTTTCGGTCTGCTTAGGATCAGCTTTTGCACGACGAAGCATATTGGCAATAGTCGCAAAGTTCTGAAACTGCTTACTCTGATATATGGTCACGTAAAAAACGAGGGCCTGCAGAAGTGCCATTTCGGCTTTCTCCCAGAAAGGATCACTGTTTGCCTTTACGCCGTCATTAGTTGCATTGATAAATGACTGTATAAGTGTAAGGACATCCTGTTCGTTTCTTAAATAATTGAACGGATTATATGTATTTGAATGCACCATGTCGATAAGGTTAAGGACCTTTATGGTGTATCCGTTTTCTTCCAGATAGTTTCCTGTTTTCTTCAAAAGCTCTGATGAAGGATCCGTTATAACAAATGAATCATAAGCTGAACAGAGATTAGGAAGTACAACACGGAAACTCTTACCGGTACCAGGACCTCCAACACAGATGGCATTTAGGTTAAACCCCGTAATTCTTGTGTTAAGTGCAATTTGACAATGCTGCGAATATATCTGGTTTACTTCGCCTTTCTCATAATCACTCTTCGCATACTTTTGTCCGAGCGGATAGTTGTAAACCATATTGAAGTCTTTTACGAGCTTCGGAGTCATGAACTTTGCAGTACCCTGCTGTTCGTAATCCGCATAGTGACGGTTATTTATTCTGTCCATGACAAAATAGAAGATCATAAGGGCATATCCACCGAGGACCCATAAAAGCTGCTGTATGAAAGCTCCGCCAAAATAAACCTTACCTGCCTCGCCTGATAGTCCATCCATAAATCTGTAGAGCGGAGCCATTTCCTGATCGTAATACTCTACTCCGTAATTACCCTTTGCACAGTAGTATATGAGGACAATGCCGAGCACAACCGCAGTAATAATGTTTTGTGCTGTCCCTCCGCTCTGACTCTTGAAGGGGTTATGTGTTTTTACAGGCTTTGGTTGTTTGACCTTCTTTTGTGTCTGTGGTTTCTTGTTCTTCCTTTCAATAGAACTGTCGACCATATCGAGGGCTTTTTGTCTTATTATATTCATCCGCTCTTACCCCTCGTCCTTTACTTCTTCTTTTTCGCCGATAGGGAAAAATTTAAGATATATATCCGGAGCAATTTTTCCGAGTTTACTCTGTATCTCCATTTCGCTCATTCGTCTGAAGTGGTCTTTCTGCCCGTCTCCTACCTGTATTGAAAAGTAATCACCTCTCGGCATCCTGTAATAGTAAGTCCTTACTGTTTTGTTTTTATCATGCCAGTCATCTGTTGTGAGTAGATTTGCATAATCTGTATCGTAAAGGACTCCGCCAAGGACAATCCTTAATTTCGGACGGTGGGTTCTCAGATACCAGGCTGAACGCCACTTTGGCACATTGTAGGGGAATGTTATATCGCTATAGATCAGTGCCTTATATAAAGGATTCCGGTCTACCCATTTAGGATTTAGTATCTGTTCTTCTCCTGATCCGATAAACTTTTCCGGCTCTTTTTCTTCCTGTTTTTTACCTGCTTCTGTATTATCGTCTTTGTAGAATTTCCCCCATCCCGTGGCAAGCTCATTAGTGCCACAGTAATCACATTTGATGGTGCTAAGCTCCACGTGATATTCTCTATTTCCATAACGGATTAATTCGACGCCGCTAGATTCGTATAATTGCCGTCCGCAAAACGGACATATTAAAACTGCGCTCATAATCAAACTCTCCTTTCGGTTTAATTATGGGAATAGTTTTTTCTCTATAAGTATTATTTGGGCAAATTTTTAACATTAATGATGAAATTTTTTTGTTGTACTCCTTTTTCAAGAATATGGCGGAGAATGGGTGAGAATATTGACGCGCGTTAAGACTATGCCGGTATCATTAATAATCTCTGTAAGATTTTCTGGTAATCGAGTAGGGCGGATTAAACCGCCCTCTCACACCACCGTACGTGCCGTTCGGCATACGGCGGTTCAACATAACATCAAAGCGTGACGCTCATTATAGTAATCCAAGCAACTCACAAGCTTAGCCTTTCCAAGAATCTCC